>NZ_BAAHYY010000006.1:0-96331 GCF_054657315.1 Marinitoga arctica
GCCTGCGTTAGCAGGCTGATTTTTATCCTCTAATTCCTAATTTTGAAATTAATTCTTTATAAACTTCTGGTCTTTCCTTCTTCAAATATTTTAACATTTTTCTTCTTTTACCAACCATTTTCATAAGTCCTCTTCTTGAATGAAAATCTTTAGAGTGAACTTTTAAATGCTCTGTTAAATGCCTAATTCTAGCAGTCAATAATGCAATTTGAACTTCTACTGAACCTGTGTCTTTTTCATTAATTTTGAATTCTTCAATAACTTTGTTTTTGATTTCTGGATCTAATCCTCTTGACATACTTTCTACCTCCACATATATATTCCTTTAGCCAAGATAAGGTCTATACCATTATCTGAGCTAAGGTATTAATATTATAATATATATTATGTTAAAAGTCAATTGATAATATTTTAAACTTCTACTACTTCTTCTCCATCAAAATCTTCTTTTAATGCATATTTCAATGAAATTATTGCAACTTCCAACTGTTTTTCGTCAGGTTCAGACGTAGTAATTTTTTGCAATGCTAACCCAGGCCAAGCTAAAATTTTTCCAACCCATGTATCAATTCTTTTTGCTGTAAATCTTTGAAATTCATAAGCAAATCCTGCTACTAATGGTAATAAAATAATTCTCGTGATAATTTTTGCTAATAATGATGTATACCCTAATGCTCCTGTAATAGAAAAAACTATTATCGAAGCAAATACAGTTATTATAAGGAAACTTGTGCCACATCTTGGATGCAAAGTTGTATATTTTTTAGCATTGACAACATCTAGTTCTTTACCATCTTCATATGTATATACTGTTTTATGCTCTGCACCATGATATTCAAAAACACGTTTAATATCTTTAAATAAAGAAATAATCCAGATATATAATATAACAAAAAATGCTCTTATTACACCTTCAATAAACGAAAACCAAAATTCATTTTGAACATTAAATAATTTTGTTAAAAACATTGGTCCTAACCCAAATCCACCAATAGCAAACAATATTGCCAATAATATTGATATTATCATATCTTTTTTAGTAATGTCCTCTTCTCCGGAAACATTAGCCGAATAAGACAACGCTTCCATTCCTATAATCATAGCTTTTAACAGCACAAAAAAACCTCTTATAAAGGGAATTTTTTCCAACCATCCAAAAGAACTTTCCTTTAATTTTTTTACCTGTATCTTTCCATCTGTTCTCCTAACAGCTACTACAGTATTTATCCCTTTCATCATAACTCCTTCTATGACAGCTTGCCCACCAACATATTTAGGCATTTTCTTTTTTCCCATTATTTATCCTCCTTAAAACTTCCTCCGCTATTTTATCTTCTGTTATAACATAATAAAAAGTTAAAGCTTCTTTATCAATACTCTTTTCTTTTTTTAATATCATTGAAGCTTTCCTTCTTAATATTAATCTTTCATTTTCACTTAATTTTGCTATTTCATTCACTATAGAAAAAAGCCGCGCGTCCCTTTCACACGCGGTAACTATTTCATTGATGACTTTATCATCTATCACCTATGAATTTCCTTTCTGTTAAGCTTCCGCTTCTTCTTCAGTAACTTCAGCAAATACTCTAAACTTTATACCTGTTCTCTTTTCTTCTCCAACAGTTACTTCTACAAAACCAGGAACAACAAAAAGTTTTTTACCACGAGTTTCAACAAATCTTCTTGCAATAGCAATAGCTTTAACAGCTTGGTTAACTGCCCCCGCCCCTATAGCTTGAATTTCAACTTCATCCGTTTTACTCAAAACGCCTGCAATAGCTCCAGCTACTTTGTTTGGTGATGAAGAATGTCCAACTTTCAAAACTTCCATGGATAGTTCAGCCCCCTTTATTTCGTTTTCTAAATTTAATTTTACCATAAATATTTAACTTTTTCAAATCTTTTAAATTTTTTCTCTATATTTCCTTAAAAATCAATCAAAAGCCGCTGAAAAAGCGGCTTCAATTTTTTTATATTAAGTATATAAAATAGTGTATTTACCTTCAATTAAATACTTAGAAAAAATAGATTTTATTAAAATTCTATTATTCTTCTCCAAACTGCAGTTATAGAGTTTAAAATCTCTTTAGGACTTATCAAATCGCCATCTACTTTATTTACTAATTCAATATGCCTTCCAAATTTATTTATTCTAGAAATTTCCATTGCCATTTGCCCCAAATTCATTTCAGCTATAATAACTGCTTGCGATTTTTTCAAAATGTTTTTCATTTTTGAAACAGGGAATGGCCATATTGTAATTGGTTTAAATAAGCCTACAGGAATTCTATCTTCTCTTGCCATTTTTACTGCTTTCATAGCACTTCTAGCAACTGTTCCATATGCAACTACTATTATTTCTGCATCATCTATCATATATTCATCATATATAGCAATTTCTTCTGAATATAACCTTATTTTTGAATCAAGATGTTTTATAACTTTGTCAGCTACATTTGTAGTTCCTACAGGGAATCCCGTTTCATCATGTACCAAACCAGACACATGGAATCTAGCTTTACCCATTTCTATTAACGGGTTAACTGGAGCATTTTCTTCTTGAAATCCAAATGGATGGAATAAATCTTCCTCTTCGATTTCCGATTCTTCTAATCTTTTTATAATCTCAGGATTTTCATCTTCATCACTCAGATAAAAACTTTCTCTCATATGACCTAAAGTTTCGTCCATTACTAAAACAACTGGTGTTCTATAAGTTTCTGCATAGTTAAAAGCTTTTATTGTATATTTATATGCTTCAGCTACTGTTGAAGGATATAATGCTATTATTTGTTGATCTCCATGCCTTCCCCATCTTATTTGCATAATATCTCCTTGAGATGGTTTAGTAGGCAATCCAGTACTTGGACCTCCTCTCATAACATCAACAAAAACACAAGGGGTCTCTGTCATTGTAGCATATCCTATAACTTCTTGCATCAAACTAAAACCCGGGCCACTAGTTGCAGTCATTGATTTTACCCCAGCCAAAGAAGCTCCTACTATTGCTGCTGCACTTGCAATTTCATCTTCCATTTGTATAAATTTTCCACCAACTTTTGGAAGTTCTCTAGACATAACTTCAGCCACTTCCGTCGAAGGAGTAATGGGATATCCGGCAAAAAACCTACAACCTGCTTTAATAGCCGCTTTAGCAACCGCTTCATTTCCTTGCATAAAAACTATTCTACCCATTATTTTCAACCACCTTTTCATCTTCCACAACATTTATGGCTATATCTGGACATAATCTTTCACACATTAAACATCCAATACATTTACTTGCGTCTTCGACTATAGGTTTACCTAATTCAGCTTCTCCTAATGTTTTTGTTGGACAAACATTATAACAAATTCCACAGCTTTTACACAAAGAATAATTAATTTCTACAACATAATTTTTTCTCGCCATAAATAGTCACCTCATTATGAAAGAATTGACAAAAATACACCTGCTGCTACAGCAGAACCTATAACTCCTGCTACATTAGGTCCCATAGCATGCATTAATATAAAATTGCTAGAATCTTCTGATTGAGCTACAGTTTGGGCAACTCTCGCAGAGTCAGGAACCGCTGAAACCCCTGCAGCTCCAATCAAAGGATTAATTTTATCCTTTGAAACTAAATTCATTAATTTAGCAAATAATATTCCTGATGTCATAGCAATAATAAAAGCAACTGCACCTAATAAGAATATTTTTAAACTAGATGGTTTTAAAAATATATCTGCTCTTGCTGTACTACCAACAGAGAGCATCAATAATATTGTAACTGAATCAAGTATAAATCTTGAAGCTGCTTCAGCTAACCTTTTTGTTACTCCTGACTCTTTTAATAAATTGCCAAGCATTAATAGACCTACCAACGATAATGCCTTAGGAACTAATAATGCAACTACTATTGTGGTTGCTATTGGAAATATTATTTTTTCTTTTTGACTAACATGTCTCATCTTTCTCATTCTTATTTTTCTTTCATCTTTAGTAGTTAATAATTTTGAAACTGGTGGTTGAAGTATTGGTATTAACGCAATATAAGAATATGCTGCTATTGCTATAATCGCTAATAAATCTGGAGAAAACTTAGATGCTAAATATATTGATGTAGGACCATCTGCACCACCTATAATAGCAATAGAAGCAGCGCTATGTATATCAAACCCCATTAAATTAGCTACAATAAATGTACCGAAAATACCTACTTGAGCGGCTGCACCTAAGAATATTAATCTAGGATCAGCTATTAAATAAGAAAAATCTGTTAAAGCTCCAATACCTAAAAATATTAAAGGTGGATATACACCTAAAAACATTCCTCTTTGAATATACCATAACAATCCTCCAACTTGATTTCCAGTAGGTGGATTTAATAAACCAGTAACTTCTGGAGGAATATTAGCTAATATTATACCAAAACCTATTGGAATCAACAATAAAGGTTCCGCATGTTTAACTATAGCAATGTAAATTAATATAGTTCCAATAAAAATCATTAATAAATGTTGCCATGTAAAATATGCAAATCCGCTGTTAGCAAAAAAAGCTAAAAAATTTGAAAAGTCCATTTTTTTTCCTCCTTGATTTTTTTTTCATACTAATTATAAAACTTTATTTAAATTAATTCAAGAAACATATTGACTAAATATATTAAAGTAAAGTAAAAAAAGCAAGGGCTTAATGCCCTCTTTTATATCTAATCGTATTTAGTCATAATTTTTTATATTTAAAGAAAAAATAACAATCCGTCATGTTTTATATTATATTCAACATTTTTAGGTATAACTATTGTGGTAAAGTCTTCAAAGGAAACAAAAATACCGAAACCTCTTACAATTTCATCTTTAACTTTTTTTATTTTAAAATATTGAGTAAAAAATTCCTTAGGTGAATTGGTTATAATATATGGACTATCCTTTAGTACCTTTTTCCCTTTTTCAATATGTATTTCTCTTGGTCTTCCCCAATCATATAATCTATAGGTTAAATTTGATGTTTGCTGGATTTCTATTAATGTTGAATTTGGTCCTAATGTATGTACTACTCCTGCTGGAATAAATAATAAATCATCTTTTTTTAATTTTTGTGGTTTAAACACTGCATCCCAATTTTGATTTTCTATGGCTTCTATATTTTTTTCTATATCATTAGAAATAAAAATTTCATTTGTTTCATTTAAAAAATACCATGCTTCAGTTTTTCCCCATGGTTCATTCTCAATACTTTTTGCAAATTTATCATCTGGATGAACCTGTATAGACAACCATTCTGTAGTAGATATTAATTTTAATAATAAAGGTATTCTTACATAATTTTTATCAAATAATGCACCAATTAATTTTGAAGGATTTCCATAATTCTTACCACTTTTAATTCCTATTAATTCTGTTTCAAAATTTTTCACACCTGAAAACAACCATACTTCTCCTATTTTGTTTAAATCATTTTTACTAAAAATTTTATTTAGTTTCTCATTTCCCCATACTTTTTCAACAAATACTGGAGTTGATATAAGTGCTTCATTTATAAGTATTTCACTCATAATATCACCTCTGATTTAATAAATATTCCCAAAATAATGTTTTTTCATTTCTTCATTTTCTGGTAATTCCATTATCTCTTTTAATACATTTTTTACCTGTTTATATGAATTTGTTCTTCTATCTCTAATTAAGAATTCTTCAAGAAGATTTATATCTCCACTTAAAAATGCTTCTAATGCCATTTCCATTCTTATCATTCTTGGATAAAGATAGTATTTTATAATTCTACGACTTAATTTAGGATAAATTTCCTCTGGATGTATTCCATTTTTATCTACTAATACAGGAATTTCAATGGCAACATCCCTTGGAATTTCATTAATTGCTCCAGAAGCATTCATCATATTTAAAACCAATCTTGAGCTTTTATTATTTACTATAGCATTTATAAAAGGAATATGTTGTTCTCCACTTAATTGATGAGGATTTAATATTTTTCTCATCTCTTCTTCAAAATGCCCTTCTAATTTATTATTAATCAATGCTAGCTCAAATATTTCAGACAATTTCTTATTATTATTTTCAATTACAAGTTTTGCAAAATATTTAATTATTTTTGTAACTTCCAAAAGCATGTTTTGATACCATTTCCAACCAATTTCAGAATCAGCACCTCCCCATGGCAATCCATACCATTTTTTCTTTTCTTCTAAATTATAATGATATTTCCAAGAACTATTTCTAACAGTATCTCCAATAGGGAACATTCTATAAAATTTATACATATCAATTGCAGCAGGACTTAATTGATCATTAAATGGATCTTTAGGGTTAAATTCATTATTTTCTTCAATCCATTTTTCTAATAATGGATAAGCGTCCTCACCCTTATATTCAAATCTATTTAACCATATTGCGTGATTAAACCCAGCAACCTGCCAATCAACAAAATTATTATCTAGATTTAATTTTTCTACAATTTCATTTACCCCATAATGACCATGACAAACACCTATCATTTTAATAGGAATTTCTCTAGAAATTAATGTTGTAATCTCAAAAACTGGATTAGCTCCTTGAATTAACCAAGCATTTGGAGATAATTTTTCTATCAATTTTGCTACATTAAAAGCAAAGTTTAATTGATTAAAATTCGATATTGTATAATAATCAGAAACCATATTAAATTCTTGCGTATCTATTCCTCTATAATATCCATATTTTTCACCAATTTTTCTAACTTTTTCTAAATATTCATGTCCTCCTACCATTGCTGTATTTATTACAAAATCCGCATCTTTTATAGTTTTTTCCAAACTATTAGTTTTTTCAAATTTTATCTCAGATTCAAACTCTTCCACAATTTTACTTGCTAATAAATGAACTGCATTTAATCTTTCTTCATCTATATCCATTAAAGTAATTATACTACCAGATAATTCCGAAGTTTTACAAATATCCGCTACCAACCTCATGGAAAAAACTGCGCTTCCTGCTCCTATAATTCCTATTTTTACTCCCATAATATTTATCCCCCCTAAATTTTAAAATTTATTTATTAAATTCAGTAAATTTCTTCTATCAGCACCACTTTCATAATACCAATACGCTAAAGCGGCAGGCATTTTTTTTAAAGAATATTTTTCCACAAAATCAATTAAAAATTCTGGAATTTCAATCCTTACACTCCATTTCATATCATATCTAGAATAATTTCTAATAAATTCATCTATTTTTTCTTTTTTCTTCAACTCAAAATATTTAGTAATAAATTCATCATATTTAGATTTTTTTATTTTCTCAAAAAAATGTCTTACTAATTCTTTTCTAGCATTGATAAATTCATTCCCTTTAATCATTTCTATTATAAACCATTGTATATAAAAATCATTATTATCAAAATATAATTCTTGTATATCATCTAAACTAAGATTAGGTTTATCCAAACAAGATATATAACTATTAACAAAAAGCTTTTTCCTTTCTTCAAAATTCATATTTTTTAACTCTAAAATAGATTTATTATATTCATTTTCAAAATATAATTTACCATATTCATTTATTATTGCAAATGGCGAAAATATATCAGGTGTGATATTTAAACCTGTAATTAGTTTTTTAATGGTATCTCCTCTTACTTTAGTCGCTTTTCCATTTATTATAGCAGAAATACTTTTTCTCGAAACCCTTATTTTTCTTGATATTTCTGATATATTGTTTATATACTTTTTTAAATATTCTCTAATTTCTTCTGTGTTTTCATATAAAGATTTATTTGTAATAATAAACTTTTGAATATATTTAAACATTGTTTTAAATTTTTCTTTTGAATTTCTTTCACCATTTTCTGGTAATTTTTTCCAAAAATAAAAAATAATAGGTGCATATGAATATAAAATTTCAATATTTTCCTTGTTCACTTCAAAAAAGGTATCCCAACACCAAAAACGATTTTCATTATTTTCAAAATAATATCCTGTATAATACATTAATTTTTTTGAAAGGTTAATAGATTTTCCTAAATTAAAGTTCTTTAAATACCAAGACCAATCATTAAGGGAATTTATTAAACCAACTCTATGAGGAATTTTTTTTGATAATTCATATGATCTTTCAAAATATTCCCATGCTTTTTCAAAATTTTTATCTTTTATTTCCTTTCTTGCCTTACCTAAATAAATAAATGCTTCTGTTGAAGGATCAGATTCATATATTTTTCCCCAAAGTCTTGTATTTTCATTCCAACCCATTATATTCTCTATATTTATTAAAACCGAAGAAACTATTTTTCTTGCTCCTTTAGGTATCTTTGAATAATTTTCTTTTAAGAAGGAGTATAACTTTTTTGCTTCATAATTTTTTTTTAAAGAATATAAATAATATAGTTTTTTGGCCAAAAATATATAGTCTAGGGTTTTAGAATTTTTATGCTTTAAACCTCTTTCTATTTCTTTAAGAGATTTATTCATTTCATTTTTCCAGCTATACTCTAAACTTTTAAATAGATGTTTCCATCCGTCATGTTTTGTTTTTATTTTCATATAATTTAAAAATGGCTTTGAAAAGGAGCCATATTCTGATAAAATATTAAAAATTTCCTGATTTTTTCTGCTCATATTTATACCTCTCTTTTTTACTATTATACTATATTTTCAAATTAATGGGAAGTTATTCTATAAAAATTTCAATTGTTACAATATAGCATTTTTTTTAATTCTTTTATTCCATATATAATAACCATTTCAAGCATCAGTAAACTTGAAAGTCAGATAGAATCATGTATAATATAATTGAAAATCTTAAAAGGAGCGTGAAAATATGAAAAAAATTACTAAAACAATTGTTATTTTAACTTTCTTATTTACTATGATATTTCCTACCATAATTTTTTCTAGTCCTGGAGATGATATGGATTCTACACAAATAACTCAAGATGCTGTTGTCTTTACATTAAATACATTTGATATAACTCAATAAGGGGAGCATCCCCTTATTTTTTATAAGGTTGGTGAATAGATGAAAAAAAATTTGCTCTTAGTTATAGCTATGCTTTTAGCAGGATTAACTTTTGGAAATAATAATCTATTAATCTCATTTCAAAATGGGATTTCTTTTTATTCAATTTTGATCATTATTACTATTACTATTCTCGTTATAGATAGAAAAACTTTGAAAAATAAATATTTAGAAAAAGAAAAAGAATTAAAATTGCTTAATGAAGAGTTAGCTGAAACAAACAAAGAACTTGAATCATCTTATAATAAAATTGAAAAATTAAATTCTTCAATTTTAAAAACCTTAGAATTATCTTCATTTTTTGCTACTCCAAAATTAATGGAAAACGACTTTGAAAAAAAGGTTTTAGAATTGGCGCTTGAAATAATAGATCCTGCTGAAAATGGTTCTATTTATTTATTTGATGAAAAAGATAACGCAAAAATGGTTTTTGCAAAGGGTTATAATTATAGAAAAATCAATGAATTAAACCTCAAAAAAAGTGACTTAATTATCCCTAATAACGCCGAAATAATTAAAAATATTCATGAAATTAATAAAATAAAAATGCCCTCTGAAAAATACATCAACTTCAAAGCACTTGGTGGAAATATTAAAGAAACCCTTATAACCCCTATTTCCTTTAATAATGAATTATTTGGAATTATAACATTGGATATTTTAAATAATAATATAATAAATAATTTTGAGGATTATCATACAAAAATAATGGATTACTTTGGAAAAACTTTTGCTGGTTTTTTAAAAATGCTGGAATTTATAAAACAAGAAGGTAAATTTCATAAAGAAATTGCTTTAACTCTAGTGAAAGCTTTAGAATATTATGACAATTATACCAGAGGACACTCTGAAAGAGTTGCTAATTGGGCCTCATTAGTTGCCGAAAAAATTGGATTAGATAAAGAAAATATTGAAAAAATATACTGGGCTGGCATTTTACATGATATTGGAAAAATTTTTGTTCCACAAGCAATTTTAAACAAAATGGGAAAATTAACTCCTGAAGAATTTGAAAAAATAAAACTTCATCCTGTAAAAGGAGAAGAGTTAATAAACAAAGTTGATGAGATGAAGTATATTTCAAAAATAATACGCCACCACCATGAAAGATATGATGGTAAAGGATACCCTGATGGCTTAAAAAGCGACGAAATACCTATTGAATCCAGAATTTTAGCCGTTATTGATAGTTATGATGCTATGACAAGCCAAAGACCCTATAAAAGAGCTCTTTCAAAAGAAGAAGCTATTTATGAATTAAAAAGGTTATCAATGCAACAATTTGATGGCAAAATTACCTCTGCATTTATTGAAATAATAGAAAAAAATGATTAATCTAAAGAGTTTAGAATATAATATTATTTTTTATTATATAATTTTATAAATATTTCATCATTTAAAATGGGAGTAAATAAATTCCTCAATAAAAGTAAGGAAATAAAATAAAAAAATGCACTAATTAAAAATAAATAAGTATACCCATTTGAAACAGACGTGATATACCCAAATGCTAAAGCAGCTAATGATCTCGCTATAAAATTAAGAAAATTTCTAAAGCTACTTATTGTAGTTATTTTATTTTCTGGTATATAACTCATTATAACTGTTGTGGATACGGGATTTGTCATATTCATAAAAGAAAATCTTAATGCATACAATACAGTAAATACATATGGATCTCTGACATAAGCAAATGATATTATTAGTGGAATTACCAGAACATTCATAACAAATGTAAATTGATATGCACCAAATTTTTTAGATAATTTTGAAGAAAAAATTGATCCTAATGATGCCCCAAGTTGAGCTATAGCTAAAGCTACACCTATAATAGTTGGTTTCATATTAAATAAATCTTTAAATATGACATTTCCGAAATTAACAAATAACCCTGCTCCAAAACCTATTAAAAATGTTCTTATAAGATGAATTTTCACTATATGACTCTGTAACACATTAAAATCCTTTAAGTTGAAAATCTCTTTAATAGATATTTCCGAATGATGATTTTTATTTTCGTGAACAGCTAATAAAAAGAAATTTGAAGATAAATGCGTAATTCCAGTTATTAATAATGCAGTGCCAAATCCAAAAATTTCTCCTAAAGAGCCACCTATTAAATTCCCTATTAACCCACTCCCCATAAAAAGGCCGAAGTTGTATCCAAAAAACTTTCCTCGATTTTCATGTGTTGTAATATCTACTATTAAAGAATTTAATAAAATCATTCTTGAAGTTAATACACCGCCATTTATAAGAGCTGTATATATTAATATAGACTCTGTTGGTATCGATATTCTTAAAAATGTTATTATAGCAAAGGTAATAGAAGAAACCATTAACATCAATTTTTTACCATATTTATCTCCCAACACACCAATTAATAACCCTAAAATAGCTGATCCTATCATTTCTAAAGAGGTTATATGGCTTATAAAGGTATTATTAAACCCCATATCCCTTAAAAAAAGATTAAAAACTATTCTATATATCGATTGAGCTATACGGCTTAAAAAAGTATAGTACAATAATTTTTTCATTTCACCACTCCATTCGTTAGTTTTACTAACATATTATACTATAAAATTTAGTTAGTTTTATTAACATTTTTTAATTTTTAGTGTATAATATCTTTGACTATTTTAATTTTAGGGGGAAAATATGGCTAAAGATTTAACTAAAGGAAGTATTTTCAAAGAATTACTATTGATGTCTATACCTACATCTATTGGTTTTACATTTCAAATGATATATGACTTGGTGGATATATATTGGATTGGCATGATTTCAAAAGAAGCAATAGCAGGAATAGGAATTTTTTCTACTATTTTTTGGGTAGTCGAAGCTTTAAATGAAATAATAGGTGTAAGTTCTATATCCTTAATTTCACAAAATTTTGGTAAAAGGGATATAGAAAAAACTAATTTAGCTATAGAACAAACAATAGCTTTTAAATTTTTCGTTGCTTTAATTGGATCTATATTTTTTGCAATATTTTTAGAACCTATTTTAGGCATTTTTGGTGATGAAACTGTGACAAATTATGGTCTTTCATATGGTTACATTAGGGTATTCTTTTTACCTATAATGTTTTCTTCATTTTCTGTAAACACTGCATTAAGAAATATTGGTGATTCAAAAACCCCTATGTATATAATGATTTTTGCAAGCATTTTAAATATAACTCTAGACCCTATTTTAATGTTTAAAAAAATTCCATTTTTTAATATCAACGGATTCAATTTAGGAGTCAAAGGTGCTGCTGTTGCAACAATAATATCTCAAAGCATTGCTTTTTTAATAGGCTTTTATATTCTGCTTAGTGGGAGAAGGGGTATAAAACCTTCTTTAAAAGGTATATTTAAATTAAATTGGGAAATTGACAAAAAATTATTAACTATTGGTCTTCCAAATGGCTTAGAAGTTTTTGCTAGACAAATGTCGATGACAATAATACTATATTTTATATCTATTTTTGGAACTTCTGTTATTTCTGGTTATACAATAGCGGGAAGAATCTTTGGACTTGCATTTATGCCTTTAATTGGATTATCAATGGGAGGCTCAGCTATAGTTGGTCAATCTCTAGGTGCAGAAAAAATTGATAGAGCAGAAAAAACTGCTAAAATATCAGCATATACCACAACTTCTTTGATATTTTTATTCATGATTATTGTATTTTTCTTTTCAAAAAATATTATAGGTTTTTTTACCAAAGAACCTGATGTAATTAAATATGGTTCTGAATTTTTGTTTTTTGGTTCTCTTGGACTTTTATTTGTTTCTTATGCTTTTGGCATTGGTATTGTATTTCCCGGCTCTAGATATAATACTCCATATTTATTTATGAGTTTAGGTGCAAGATGGTTGGTGCAAATACCTTTATTATTTCTATTCATAAACATTCTACAATTACCTGTATTGTGGGTATGGTTATCCTTTGTATTTGGAGATATATTTGAATTTATAATTGCTATGTATTTTTATAAAAAAGGAAAATGGAAATATAAGAGGGTGTGAAAATGAAATTAGGAAATTTAAATTTAAATAGAAAAAATAATTTATTATACTTAACCTTTCCCAACTTCGAAAAATATAAGAATTTATTTCATATATTTACTACAAGAAAGTTAGGTGAAAGTGATTTTGATTTAGGGTTAAATACAGAAACTCCTATACCTCAAATATATAAAAATTACATTTACTTAGCTAATACATTTGATTTGGATGTAAATAATTTTATATTATCTGACCAAGTTCATGGTGACAATATTTTAATTGTAAATAATTCGCATAAATCTGATAATTTTCTATTTAATAGAAAGATAAAAAATGTTGATGGGTTAATAACTAATATTAAAAATCTTTTTTTAATAACTTTATATGCTGACTGTACACCAATCTATTTTTTTGATCCAATAAAAAATGTCGTAGGATTAGCTCATTCAGGATGGAAGGGAACATTAAAAGAAATAGGTAAAAAAACCGTTTTAAAAATAGCGGAAACTTTCGGTTCTAATCCTGAAGATTTGTTAATAGCTTTAGGCCCTTCAATTGGCTCTGAAAGTTTTGAAGTAAAAGAAGACGTAAAAATTTTATTTGAAAACAAATTTAGATTTTCTGATAAAATTATCAAAAGAAAAAATGAAGAAAAATATTTAATTGATATTCCTACAACTATTAAATATACCTTAATGGAGATAGGAGTTAAAGAAAAAAATATATTTATCTCAAACGTAGATACTTACAAAAACACCGATATATTATTTTCATACAGAAGAGAAGGAAAAACTGGTAGAATGGCTGCTATAATAGGTCTTCTTGACAGTTAAATATTATTATGCTATAATAGTTAGTAAAACAAACTAAAGAGGTGTGTTATGGCAAATAAAAATACAAAAGTTGATATTTTTAATAATTCTATTATTATGTCTCTTTTCCTTTTAGGATGGCCTATGATTATTTCTAATTTACTTCAAACTATGTATAACATAATTGATGCTTATTTCCTTGGAAAAGTAGGAAAAATAGAGTTTTCAGCTACTACAATTACATGGCCTATAATCTTTGTATTTATTTCATTTACTATAGGTTTTTCAAATGCTACAGTAGCTTTAGTTTCACAATACACTGGAGCAAAAAATAAAAAAATGTCTCAAAAAACTGCTGGACAAGCATATCTTATAGCTATTATTCTTGGATTATCTCTGGCCTTGTTAGGTATTCTTGTATCTACACCAATAATAAATACAATTGCAGGAGAAAATAGTAAAGTTGTTGTTCCATATGCAATAAAATATTTCAATATTATAATGTTAGGAATGCCTTTTGCTTTTTTATTTAACATATCCGGAGCTATTTTAAGAGGCTGGGGTGATTCAAAATTCTCAATGCATATGATGTTTTATTCTACAATAGTCAACACTATTTTAGATCCTATTATGATTTTTGGATTAGGTCCAATTCCAAAAATGGGGGTTGTAGGTGCTGCATGGGCTACTACCATCGCACGAATTTTTATTGGTATTGTATCATCTTATCTAGTATTTAAAGGGGAGCGCGGGTTTAAAGTGCATATATCAGATTTAAAATATGATTCCTTTTTAATAAAAAAAATATTATCAATAGGCTTTCCGGGATCAATGAGTTTCACTATAACATCAATAGGTTTTGCTGTCATTATGAAATTTGTATCAACATTTGGACCAACAGTTGTTAGTGCATATGGAATTGGAAATAGAATAATTAATTTAATTACTATGATTTCTTTTGGTATTAGTGCCGCTGTTACAACTATGATAGGTCAATTTTTAGGAGCAAATGATATTAAAAATGCTGAGAAAACTGTAAAAACAGCCTTTATTATTAATTTTACAATAGTTGCCTTTCTAAGTTCTTTAACCTTCCTATATGGAGGACATCTTACTAAATTTTTCATTAATGATCCAGAAGTAATAAATATTGGAAATATATTTTTTAAGTATGTATCTTTTTCATTGCCGTTTTTCTCTTCTATGAGTGTATTTGTAAATACATTAGTTGGAGCCGGAAGAACCGGACAATCAATGATTATTAATATAACCAGATTATGGGGTATTAGAATTCCCCTTATTGCAATCATGGCTAATAGCTGGGGATTTATGGGAATTTTTTATGCGATGATAATTAGTAATATACTTGCTATGATTCTTGCTTGGACATTTGTGCATTTTGGAAATTGGAAAAAAGCAATAATATAACGGAGGTTTATTCCTCCGTTATTATTTTTAAAAATATTTCAACTATTTTAGGTGAAAATTGTTTTCCTGCATTTCTTTTTATTTCTGATATTGCATAATCCTCACTCAAAATATTCCTATATGCTCTTTTGGACCTCATTGCATCCCATGCATCAGCAACTGATATTATTTGTGCAATTAATGGAATTTCTTCTGCTTTTAAACCATCAGGATATCCTTTTCCATCCCATCTTTCATGATGATGTCTTACTCCAATAGCAATATCTCTTAAGCTTTTTGCCTTTATTAAAGCATTATATCCATAAATCGGATGCATTTTTATTTTATTATATTCCTCGTCAGATAATTTTGATTTTTTATTTAATATTTCAATGGGTATTATTAATTTACCTATATCATGCAATAATGCCGCCCAATATACCTTTTTCTGAGTCTCCTTATCTAAATTCATTTTTTCCGCAATTTTTTTTGATAATTCTGCTACATTTTTGGAATGATTTTTTGTATATTCATCATGTAATTCCAAAAAGGAAATCAATGATTTAATAATATCTTCTCTAAATAATTCTTCGATTTTTGCCTCATTTTTTATCTTATAATATGTATATGCCAGTGTTTTAAATGATTCTAAAAACTCATGTATCTCTTCCAGTTCTACTTTATCTTTTACTATCCCAAGTTTAACATAATAGTCCAGAACACCATAAAAATCTAAGTTCAAATTTATTATTTCTAAATTATCCCTAAGCTCTCCAAACTTTAATAACACTATATTTTCTTTTCCAAATTCAATATATTCAAAATACGGAACTATAAATCTAAATGTTTCTATTAATTTAGTAACATAATTTTCTTCAGCTACATACTCACTCTTTCCAATATCTGATACAATCTTTATCATAGCTTTCAAGCTATTTTTCAATCTTTCATTACTTATATATAAACTTTCAAGTTCTTCATTTTGAGCAACTATCTGCTCATTTAAAGATTCTAATTCATCATTTTTTACATTAAGTATTATATTCATTCTCCTCAATTCTTTTGTTCGCTTTTCAACTAATTTTATTAAAATATAATGATCCACTATAAACACTATAAATACAAATAATGACGTATATAAAAATAATTTTACCCATTCTGGAATTTCAGAAATTCTTTCTACATATAAGTACTTATTTAATATTTCATAATATATAGAACTTTTATTTTCTTTTAGTCGTTTAAGATTTGAATCTATTAATTTTATTATTTTTTCTTTCTCTTTATAATCTTTTCTAAACATTATTAATAATTTTATAGGAGAAAATATTATATCTGTTGGAATTACACTATATTCTTTAGATTTCAACAATCCAAATGTTCTATTTACAATTCCAACATCTATTTTATTTTCTGAAAGTGCTTTAAAAATTTCTTCATATGTATAAAATTCAACAAAAGTGGATTTTATATCAAAATTTTCCAATTTTCTTTTTATACCATATTCATCATCTTCATAATATATATCATTTTTCAAAACACCTATCTTTTTATTTTCAAGATCAAAAATGTTTACTATATCTTTATTATTTTTATTTATATAAACAACCGCCCAATCAGATAAAAACGATTTATTATTAAATTCATATTTTTTACTTCTTTCAGTAGAGTATCCAACACATGCAATTGCATCAATTTCACCATTATCAAGCTTTTTAATTAAATTACTAAATATATCAGATTTATATTCATATTTTATATTTTCTTTATCAAATATATAATTAAGTATTTCAGGAAAAATACCTGTTTTACTATCTATTATTTTTGGTGGATTGTAATATATTCCAATTTTTATTGAAAAGACCATTACTGCAAAAAATAACATGTATATTACAATTATCTTTTTTTTCACAACTCCACCACACTTTCACTTTTAAATTTGGAAGTATAAAAGTACCACTAAAAGATACTGGTAAAATATTTCAAAAATATGGAAATATTTTATTTTTAAAGATTAGCAATAGGGTTTGAGTAGTTATGCTTTTTGAACATGAAAACTATATATTTAATTTAAATTGGTTAACAATAGTCATTAATCGATTAGCAAGTTCTGTCATTTTGTTAGCTTCAGCAGTAACATTTTCAATATTTGCACTTTGCTCTTCTGTTGCAGCATTTATTTCTTGAACAGAAGCATTAATTTTAGTTGTGTTTTGAGATAATTCTGTCATTGCTGTAGCTATTTCATCAACTCCTGCTGTTTGCTCTTCAACACTAGCTGCAATACTTTCTAATCTTGAGGTTATATCTTTTATAGCTTTTAATATTTTTTCAAGATTCTCACCTGCTTCATTTGACAATTCTGAGCCTTCCTTAACTTTTTCATTAATTATATTTGAAACACTCATAGCTTCTGTTGAAACAGTTTGAATGCCTTCTACAACCTCTCTTATTTCATCAGCTGCTTTTCTACTTTCTTCAGCCAAAACTCTTACTTCATCAGCAACAACTGCAAAACCTTTACCTGCTTCACCAGCTCTTGCTGCTTCTATAGCAGCATTTAAAGCTAATAAATTTGTTTGTTCTGCTATATTTGCTACTGTATCAACAAAATCGCTTATTTTTAAAGCACTTTCATTAAACTCTTTTACTACTTTTTCAATTTCTTTTGTTGTTTCCGTAATTTCCTTCATTTTTTCTATTGATTTTTTCACAGTATTCCCCGCATTCTCTGCTTCTTCAGTTGATAAATGTCCAAATTCTGCTGCTTCTGTAGCATTGTCAGCAATTAATTTGGTTGCAGAAGAAATCTCCTGAACAGAAGCTGTAGTCTCCTCTACAGCTGCTGTCACTGTTTCTATTTCCTGAGATATATTATTTACGGAAATTGTTACTTCTTGAAGTGCTTCTGTTGAAACATTCATTTCTTCAATAATTTCTTTCATTGAATTTGTTAGCGTAGTACTTTCATTTTTTAATTGAGTCATATTCTGTACCAATTCTTTATGCATTTCTTTAAATATTTTTATTAATTCTCCAAACTCATCTTTTGATCTTACTTCTGGAATTCTAACAGTATAATCTTTCTCTGATAATTTTTTTGCATACTTCATTAATATATTTAATGTTTTTGTAATACTATTTATTAAAATTATTGAAATAAATATTCCTAAAATTAGAGCTAAAATAACAACTACAATACCAAATGTTTTAGATCTTTTTATCAATGCAAAATTAGTATTAATGATATTATCAGTTTTATTATCAATTTCTTCTTGAAGCTTATTAAAAGAACTTATCGCTTTTGCTCCAATCTTTCTAAAATTATCTGCATCATTTTTTATTGCATCTACAGAATTATAACTTTTTAACAAAGTTAAATATGCAGAAATGTCTTCTGTAGCTTTTTTCTTTATATCATTTAAATCACTATCTAAACTCATTTTTGATATATAATCTATTACTTCTTGCATTTTATTTTCCGCATTTATTTTTAATTCATTATCATTAAAGGCAAGATATTCAGCTACTAATTTTCTTGCTTCCATAAATTTTGTTGCAAATATTCCTATATTTTTCATATGAACAATATATTTTTCGTTCATTTGTTTCTCATTATTTAAGATGTTAGAAAAAGAGTAATTATACATAAAAAAAATGATAAATTGAGTTATTAATAACATTCCTACTAAACTATATATTTTTGTTTTTATCCTCATTCTTCTCCCTCCTTTTTTCTTTTCTAATTTTTATTTATCATTTGTTTTTTACATTTGCTAAAATTATACAATATATTTTTTTAATTCTTTTTTACAAATAAATTATAACAAAAAAGCATGGATTTTTCAAAATCCATGCTCATATCCTACGTATTTTAAAACTCATTTTTCTCTTTTAACTTTCCCACTACTTTTCTAATGTCATTTATTTTATCTTCCTTTGAAATTAAAAGTCCGTTTTCTGTATCTATTACTATTATATTTTCTAACCCTACTATTCCTACATTTTTATTAGATTTCACAAAAACATTTTTACTTTCAACAAGATATACATTTTCATCATTATCTGAATAGCCATCCATTTCTCTTACAGATACCCAATTACCCACATCAGACCATTCATATTCTGCTTTTACTGTATAAACTTTATCTGATTTCTCCATTAAAGCATAATCTATACTTATTCTTCTAATATTTGGATATTTTAAATGTATTTGTTCAGTATCATTTACCTTTAAATTAATCATATCATTATATATATCTTCATTATACTTCTTCATTTCATCCAAAAATACACTTTTTTTCCAAAAAAACATACCACTATTCCAATAATAATTTCCCTCTTGTATATATTTCAAAGCAGTATTTATATCTGGTTTTTCTTTAAAGCTTTTTACTTTCATAATATTACTTTCTATTTCATTATCTGCTTCTATGTAACCATACCCTGTCTCTGGTCTTGTTGGATTTATCCCCATTGTAATTAAACCATTATATTTTTCTGCTGCATAAATACCCTTTTCTACTGTTTTCCAAAATTTCTCTTTATTTGGTATATAATGATCAGCTGGCAATATAAAAACTACCTCATCATCTTCAGCTACTAAAGTGCCTAAAAAACATGCAGGTGCTGTATTTCTTGCCACAGGCTCCAATAAAACATTATTTTCATTTAATTCTGGTAATTCTTTCAACGTCTCATTTTTATATTTTTCAGCTGTAACTACATAAATATCCTTTGGTTCTAATTTATAATTTAATCTCTCAAATGTTTCTCTAATCAAGGACTTATCGGAAAAAATCTTTAAGAATTGTTTTGGTTTTTTAGATGTACTCAATGGCCAAAATCTTTCTCCAGAACCTCCTGCTAAAATTATTGCTTTCATTCTTTTCCTCCTTTAAATATTATTTTCCCTCTATTAAAAATCTTTCCTCTTTCATTAACCCATGTAGGTTCAATATTACCATCATAAAAATTTGTTACTCTTGTATTTTCCAAATAAACATCATTACTTCCATTTATATATATATCTATTAAATTGTCTTCAAAAATAGTGTCTTTTATTAAAAGTTCCTTATCGTTAGTAGAATTAAAAATGGTTAATCCTTTTTCATTATTAACAAACTTTGATGAATTTACATAAAATGGTGATTTAAAAATATCTAATGAAATTTTATTATTTATAAATTCTGCATTTTGAATAATCAGACTTCTATCTTCTCTGGATTTTATTGTTCTATTATTGTTTTTAAATGTTATTGTATCTATAAATATATCACTATTTGCACTATTGATTGATTCATTACTATTTAAAAAATCTGATGTCTTAATTTTTAAATTAGAATTATACACATCTACATCAAGCTTAGACTCTACTACATATATATTATATAAATAAGCTTTTGAATTATAAAAACTAAATGATATTTCATTATCAAAAAATAATGAATTTTTTATTTCAACATTACCATCAATAATTTCTATTCCTTTTTTATTATCTGAAAGAATTATATTATAGGCTGTTCCTGAAAAACTTTTTTCATATAAACCAACTTTGCAATTTTTTATTACCAAATTGTATAAATTAAAATTATTATTAATAGTTATTCCTATATTAGCATTATATATTTCTACATTTTTCAAATTACCTGTATTTAATATAATCCCTTCAAATTCATCTTTTAAAGCTTTTATTATTAGTTTAGATTTGTTATTACTAAAATTAATTGAACCATTTATTATTATACTTTTTCCAGGAAAAACATATAATTCTGCCAAACCATCTATATCCAAATTTTTAATGTTTATATTGTCAGGAATTATATATTCACCAGAACTTATTTTCTCTAATGAATAAAATAATTTCTTCCCGAATAAAAAATTATCTCTTATATTAAATTTTAATTTTTCTGTTTTTAAACCCTTAAATTCTCTCCATATTTCTAATGTTCCTTCTTTTGTAAGTTTTTCTAAAGGTAGATTTAGTTTTAAAATATTTCCAGAGAATGTACCTTTATCAACAAAATCATCTAACTCAACTTTGTAAAAATTATATTTATAATCATCTAAAATATTTATTTCAAAAGTCCCTATTTCAATATTCCTAATGCTTTTTATCACAGGCAACTTTGGTGGAATTATTTTTTTATAAATTTCTTTATTAAATTTATCATCTATATATAATATAAATTTATATTCTTTTCCTGGTAAAAAATTCGAAAAAGTAAATTCACTTAGTTTTCTTATATCTATTTTTGTAATTAAATCGTCTTCTTCATCTAAAATTCTCAATTCACAAAAATCAGCTATAAAATCTTTTTCAAATTTAAATGATACACTATTATCAAACTCATTTATTTCATACCTTGGAAAAGGATTTAAATTTATTAATATTGGTTGTGATGCATTGTTTAAATCATCATATATAAATAATGTAGCTTCGTTACTAAATGTTGTAAACTCAATTGTATTTTCTTCAGATCTATATCTTTTTTCATCAGTTATTAATTCATACACAGATTTTTCATTTGATACCAATTTTAATGTATATATTTTATCGTATTTTAGTGAATAATTCTCTAATTTAGGTGGAGTTGTATCTACATAAATTTTTTTATACCAATAAATTTTTTCATTTATTTTAAATATTACATTATTCTCACCTTCAACAAATTTTTTAGGACTGTATTCTATTATTTTATCCATTTTAATTACTTTTTTATTTATCTTCTCTGGTATTTCAGGTAATACGGGTTTTAATATTTCAATTCCTTTTCCTTTATATCCAGATGGATAAATTGGTATTATTTTGTATATTACCTTATCATAAGTAAATTTATCACGATAAATTGTTGTATTAAATGTATCTATAAATTTATTATTTTTATATATTTCATATTTTATTGGATCTACTTTATTATGCTCTAATTCAAGCGATATATTTATATAATCATCAATTTTAATATTATAATCTTTTATTTTTGATAATGGTGTTTGTATATTAAATTTTTTCGAAAATATCTCTTTATTTTGTAAATATCCACTAACCTTAAGTATCCCATTTAAATAAGGCAAAGTATATAATTTATATACAGATAATGTTGTTTTATATTCTTTTTCATTAAAATATATTTTCCAATAATCTAATTTATAATTTTTAGATTCTAAATATATCCATATTTCATCATAATCTTTTCTTTCATAATTTACATTTATTATAGGTTTTTCAAGATTTATGAATATAGTTTTTTTAGAAAAAGATAAATAGGGAATACGAAATTCCCTATTTATTTTATTTTTATTTAATTTCACTTCTATATTATATCTTCCAGGAAATAACCATATATTAGAATAATTTTCATATTCTTTGTTTCTTATTTTTATATTAAAAGACATACCTTCTAATTCATTAGGTATTTTTAGAATAATTTGAACTTTTATAGGTTTCAAAAATGCTATTATAACTAGTAATATTAATATTATTAATACATATACTTTTTTCATGATTAACCTCCAAAGGGTATCTCACTTCTATTATATTTCTTCACCAATAATGTATACTATTTCCACATATTTATTTCCATATTTATCTACTTTTAAAGCTATTTGGAACCATAATAATACATCTCTTAAATATTCTCCATTATCATTATATAATATTTTTTTGCCATCTGTATTCATTTTGCCTTTTTTTATAGTACCATCTTTGTATTTCACATACAATAATGCATCTGGATTATATTTTAATGGATCGACAAATTTCTGTGTAAATAATCTATATGTTTCAGGTTCAAAAGATATTAATTTTCCACCATAAAATGCCCAAAAATAAATCGTCATATCTTGTGGCATTTGAACAAATTTTTCTTCAATTACATTCATTGTTATATTCATTTCAGGTATAAAGAAAGCATTTTTTGAAGTATCAATTTCGTTTAATTTATTAGAGACATCTTTCCAATACGAAATAAATGTATGATCTTCATTATCATTAATATTTTCAAAATAATTTTTATAGTTATTTAAAAACTTATTTAACGATTCTAATGTTGCATAATTTTTCTCACTATTTAATCTATCAACCACTTTAAAATAATTTATATTTGAATTTATATAATCCGATTGAATAATTTTTGTTCTGTATTCATATTTAACATTAGTTTTAAAAAATACTCCAATATCATTCGGAACTTCATCAGCCATTACTTCTTTATATAATTTTTTGTATTTCTCTGGAATTGTAGAAATTCTCTTATTTATTAGATCACCCATTCTGGATATTGTACCCACATCTACAGAATACCATTTTACTTTTATATTATTTTTATCAATTTTAAATTTATTCGTTAACTCCAAGTTTTCTGGAATTTGTAATTTAGGATTATGTTCATGATTTATATTTACTATCCACACATCTTCATTATCTTTTTTTATTGTACCGGAACTCAAAAATTCTAATGTTCTTTCATTTAAATCCATTTTATCTAAATATTTATAATTCATGGAAAAGGTTTGACCATTAAAATATTCTTCTTTTTGAGCTTTTATTTTTTTGTCTGGGAGGTATTATTCACAATATTTTCAATATAGTAATTAGTTTTTACAGTAATTTTAGAATTATCTAAAGTTATTAATTCTTCATTATCTGTAATAAATTTTATCACATCATTAGAAAATTTATATGGAACAATATTTCTTATCTTTGATTTAAAAGGAGCTTTTATCTTAAACAATGCAGGCTCACCTTTTAAAGTAGATTTAGGTAAATAAGATATCATATTATTTAATGTTCTTACAGGTACTAAATCTTTTTCATTTACAATCATCGGTTGTTGAGAAAATATAATTGATAAAAGAGAATAAAAATAAGCTCTACTTATTAAGTTGTTTCCATCAAAAATTTTATCATTTTCAAAGTAAGGTAACTTTATAACTGGAATAATTTTATTATTATATTCTATTAAAAAATATCTTTCAAAAACTGCCAAATATCCTGAATCATTCGAATTAGTTATTCCTGTATTCACATTCAATCTAGAATTTAACTCTTCAGAATATGTAACCAAATTCCTCTCAGATGTCATAGGATTATAATATCCAAAATTCCAACCATTATTTAATGCTTCAACAGTAAAAATTTTTACAATAACCTTTACTGCATCTATTTTTTTCAATTTATATAAAGGATTATTGGTATTTAATAAAGGTAATCCTATTTTATTAATAAAATATTTATTAATGTATTCTAAATATCCAAAATTTCTTGAAAAGTCATATCCGTTTTGAACATAAGATTTTTCTAAATTAGTTTTTACATCATTAAATGTCGGTGAAGAGAAAGGATATTTGTTTAAAATTTCTTTTTCTAATCCTAAAATTCTCGCTGCAGAAACAGCAACCTCAACAGCATAAACATCATCATTTGGATAAAAATTATATGAAAATCTAGAATCAAAAGAAGGAATATTTGTTTCTGAATCCAAATTATTATACATAGATAACTTTAGTAAATAATTAATATCTTTCGATAACTCCTTAATTGATTCATCAATATTAAAAAATAAAACAGGTTGTTTAGGAGAATCCACAGCAAATAAAATAATACTAATAGACATAATAAATAATAACATTATCCTTCTCACAATTTCACCCCAAAAAATTAATAAAATTTAATTGAATTCTTCTGTTTTTATATTATTTTATCACATAAATTCTTATATTTACAAAATACTTATATAATATCGCCTTTATTTAACCAAACTTTAACTTTAAAAATATTATTTTTATATATTTTGAATTTAATTAAATTTTTGAACTATTTATTTTTTTAATAGTCTAAATAATAAACTAATAAGGAGGGATATTATGATTGTAGATTCAAAAAAAGCTTTGAAACTACTTTTTGATTTTATTTCAAATTTTACAAAAGTTATATCAGATTTTTCAGAAGCTGAAAAATTAAAAACATTAGAATTTTATGTGTTATTATATTTAGGTTTAAAAGGTCCTCAAAAAATGAGTTCATTAGCTAAACATTTTTCAACTACTAAAAGCAACATAACAAATATTGTCGACAGCTTAGAAAATAAAAAATATGTAGAAAGAAAACGCAACAACGAGGACAGAAGAACTATTACAATAATACTTACAAAAAATGGTGAAAATGTATTCAACGAAACAGTTAAAAACTTTGAATTGATGTTTAATGATTTTATGTCTAAAGTTTCCAAAGAAGATTTAGAAATTATTTCAAAAGGATTTTATAAAATAATAGAAATATACAATCACAATTTTTCAGGGAGTGATTAATATGATCTTAATCACTGGTGCTACTGGACATATTGGAAATGTTTTAACAAGAAGATTGTATAACTTGGGTGAAAAAATAAGAATATTCGTCTTACCTGGTGAAGATTTATCTATATTCAAAGGAATGAATTTAGAGGTTTATTATGGAGATATTAGAGATTATACTGCAGTAAATAATGCTTGTAAAGGCATAGAAAAAGTATTTCACCTTGCTGCTATAATTTCTTTGCTTCCTTTAAAAAATAAATTTGTATACTCGGTAAACATAGGTGGGGTAGAAAATATTATAAAGGCAGTAAAAGAAAATAATGTTCAAAAATTATTATATGTTAGTTCTGTTCATGCTTTTTCTGAAATAGAAAAAGGAGCCACCATTGACGAAAATACTCCCATCGATCCTAATAAAACTACAGGTGCATACGGAAAATCAAAAGCTATAGCCACTTTAAAGGTATTAAAAGCTATACAAAATAATGAAATAAATGCTACTATTGTTTTTCCAACAGGTATTATTGGTCCATACGATTATAAAAATTCAGAAATTACAAAAGTGTTCAGAGATTATTTAAATGGAAAAATGAAATATTGCGTTGATGGAGCATTTGACTTTGTAGATGTTAGAGATGTTGTTGAAGGAATTATTAAAGCTTCAGAGAAAGACAATGAAAAATACATTTTAAGTGGTGAAAATCTATCAATGAGAAAAATCTTTTATTTTCTTGATTTAATATACAATAAAAGGTTTAAAATAAAATTTATATCACCTTCAAACTCATATATAATTTCATATATTACTTTTTTCAATTATCTTACAAATAAAAAAATCTTTCATTAAGTCCTTATAGCATCCATACTCTGCATAGATATTACAAATTTTCTCACAAAAAAGCTCAAAAAGACTTAAATTATAATCCTAGACCAATTTTTAATAGTATCGAAGATACCATTAATTGGTTAAATACTGTAAAAAATATAAAATATAGCTGAGGCAATTCATACCTCAGCTATATAATTACTTATAATAACTTTGATTTTCTAATAATTGTTCTTCTGGAACATCTTTATATACTTTTGCAGGACTTCCCAATACTATTTTTCTTGGAGGAACGTTTTTTGTTACAACAGAACCCGCAGCGACAAGCGCATCCTCTCCTATTTCAATTCCGGGCAAAAGCGTAGAGTTTGCTCCTACTCTTGCTCCTTTTCTTAAAATCGCCCCTTTAAAATATTTCTTTCTATCTTCTGTTCTACCTAAAAAATTATCATTTGTAAAGGTAACTTCTGGTGCTATAAAGCAATAATCCTCAATTGTTGACATAGCTGTGATATAAGCATTCGTTTCAATCTTCACTTTTTTCCCTATATTTGTTTTATTTTCTATTGCAACACCTCTACCAATAATAGTATATTCTCCTATTTCAACATCTTCTCTAATACTTGCTAAATCTCCAACAAAAACATAATTGTTCAATTTTGCTCCTCTATATATTACACAATTTGCCCCAATAGTTACATATTCTCCAATTATTAACGGTTCTAATTCTTTTTCTTGAGTTACAGCAGAATTTGAAGCCTTAAAAGGTTTTTTCCCTAAAACTGTATTATCAGCTATTACACTACCCTTTTTTATAATTGTATCTTTTTTAATAACAACATTATTTCCTAATTTTACATTTTCTTCTATTATAACATTTTCCTCTATTTCAATATTATGCCCCAATTCTACAGTTTCATGTATATCTGCATATTCTGA
The DNA here is from genome assembly GCF_054657315.1 of Marinitoga arctica. NCBI lineage: Bacteria > Thermotogati > Thermotogota > Thermotogae > Petrotogales > Petrotogaceae > Marinitoga > Marinitoga arctica. The sequence continues at coordinate 27,277 of NZ_BAAHYY010000006.1, forward strand.
AATCATTTTTCCACCTTCTTAAAATATTCTTTCATTTCTTCTGTAGAAAATTCAAATGGAAATTTTACAGGTTTTTTTTCTTTTGATGATTTATAAATTGCTAAAACTATTTCTACTGCTTTTTTCCCTTCTTCACCAGAAATATATGGTTTTCTGTCGTTAACTATTGCTTCATAAAAATCTTTATATAGAGGAACATGACCAGCACCATACACTGTATCAGGATCTGGTAAATTTTGAAATGGGTGTGATTCCTCATCATCAAATCGCCATGTTTCTATTTTATTAACAGCAAGTCCTCCTATAACAACAGTTCCCCTTTCTCCAAAAACAGATAAAGTTTCTTCAAGATTTTTGGGATATACATTTGCTGTTCCTTCTATTATTCCAACAGCACCATTCTTAAATTTTATTATTGCACTTCCAAAATCTTCTGCCTCAATATATGGGTGATTAAAATTCTCTATCCTACCTGAAACTTCTTCTATTTCCCCAAATGTCCATTGTAACAAATCTATTCCATGCGTACATTGATTCATCAACGTTCCACCATCAAGCTTCCATGTACCTCTCCAAGGTGCTTGTTCATAATATGATTTATTTCTATTCCATCTTATAGAAATTTGTCCATGTAAAAGTTTCCCAAATTCTCCATTTTCAAGTTTTTTCCTTAATTCTTGAATTGGAGGATTAAACCTATTTTGAAAACATACACCTAGTTTCAAGTTTTTTTCTTTTGAAGTTTTTATCATATGATCCATTTCTTTTGTGGATAAAGCCATTGGCTTTTCAACTAATACATGCTTCCCATTATTCATCGCCTCAATTGATATTTGATAATGATATCCGCTTTCTGTTGCAATTGATACCATATCTATATCTTTTCTTTTAAAAACTTCATTATAATCCGTATATACTTCCGGCCTTTTTAACCCAGCATTTTCTATTATATTGGCTATATTTTCTGCTTTTTCTTTTATAGGGTCTACTACAGCAACAAGCTCAAATGGATTGCTATTTTTTATTATAGCCTCTGTATGTTTTTTAGCAGCTATTCTACCACAACCAATTAAAGCCATTCGAATCATAATAATATCACCTTATCTTTATTTTTCTCAATGTTTTTGGTTTTATTCTTTGTATCAAATAAAAATGGGGCATGTTCAAGAATAAATTCATAATCAACATTCGAATGTGCTGTTGTTAACACTACTGCATCAACACTTTTAAGTAATTCTTTTGTTAATTCTACGCTTTTATATGTTTTTCCTTCATGTGTAAATTCTGAAATGTATGGATCATGAACAATAATATTAGCATGTTTCTTTTCAAGATGTTCTATAACCTTCAATGCTGGAGATTCTCTTAAATCATCTATATCGTTCTTATATGCAACACCTAGTAATAATACTTTAGCTCCATTTAAACATCTCTTTCTATCATTAAGTATATCTTGAAGTCTTGAAACCACATATTCAGGCATCGCATCATTAATTTCTCCAGCCATTTCAATTAATCTAGTATGATAATCAACAGCTCTTGCTTTATATGTTAAATAAAATGGATCTATTGGAATACAATGCCCTCCAACACCTGGTCCTGGGTAAAATGGCATAAATCCAAATGGTTTTGTTGCTGCTGCGTCAATAACTTCCCATATATTTATTCCTAACTTTTTTGCCACAACAGCCATTTCATTAATTAAAGCTATATTTACTATTCTAAATGTATTTTCAAGTATCTTTGCCATTTCTGCTTCTTTTGGTGTTGAAACAGCAAATACTTCTGCCTCTAAAACATTTTCATATAATGCTTTTGCATGTTTTGTACATTCAGGGGTAACACCACCTACAACCTTTGGAGTATTTTTGGTTTTAAATCTTATATTTCCTGGATCCACCCTTTCTGGTGAAAACGCAAGATAAAAATCTTTCCCCACTTTTAACCCTGTTTCTTCAAGTATAGGAAGCATAACCTCTTCTGTTGTTCCAGGATATGTTGTACTCTCCAATGTTACTAACATATCTTTATGCAGTCTTTTAGCTACTTCTTTTGTAGATGCAATTACATATTGTAAATCTGGTTGTTTAAACTTATTTAAAGGTGTAGGAACACATATCATAATAGCATCACATTCTTCTAATTTATCAAAATTAGTGGTTGCTATAATTTTTCCAGCTTTTACTAGATCTTCTAATTCTTCATTTACTACATCACCAATATAATTTATACCCTTATTAACCATTTCAACTTTTTTTTCTTGAACATCAAATCCTATAACCTCATAACCAGCTTTTGCTTTTTCAACTGCTAAAGGTAATCCAACATATCCGAGTCCTATAACTCCTATTTTCGCTGTTTTGTTCTGTATTTTTTCTATTAATTTCATTTTCACCCCTCCAAGTATATAAATTTATTTTTATTTTTCATTCACTGAGTGAATTATAACATATTTGTTTTTTATTGTCAACAAAAAAAGTGCCCTTCGGCACTTACTCTTCAAATTTAGAGACTCTATTAATAAAAATATCTATTATATTTTTAAATTCTTCAAATTCTTTTTTTGCATTTCTTAAAAATCTAATTCCATCTTCTGTAATCTTATATACTTTTTTTGATGGCCCTGAATCTGTTGTATCCCAATCAGTAATAACAAGACCCATATCTTCTAATTTAGACAATGTTCTATATAAATTACCCATTTGACCAATTCCATTTAAAATTACACCAAAATCTGATAATTTATTTGCTATTTCATACCCATGGGCAGGTTTTTCAGCTATTATCAAAAGAACAAATGATTCTATCCATCCTCTCCTAAACCTTCCTTGTCCTTTTCCATATCCTGGCATATTAATCCCTCCAAAACAAATATTTATTTTATTCTATCATTTTTATATAAACTTTATATATCAAAAAATTAAATCGTTTATAATATAATTCAGTATTCAAAAGCGCTATTACCTATAAATTCTCTTAAAACAGATATTCTTGGAACTTCATTAATAGCTGGAAATGGCAAAAAATAATCCAAAAACCTTAACAATCGTTTTGCTTCAGTATATTCTGGTAATGTGTTATCGATTTCTAACAATAATGGTTCAGCAAATAATTTCAATATTGGAAGTTCATATACTAAATAAGAGTTAAACATAACATCTGCCTCTTCTTGAAATGGAAAAATATTTTCTTCTTCACCCTTTCTTACTTCTGGCCATAATTTAAGTGTTCTCAACGCTGTAGCTCCTCTAAAATTATAATCCCTTACTATCCTCCTTATTAACCTTGTATCTGTTGTTGGAATTCTATTCATTTCGTCTAGATTCATCTGTATTAGTGCACTTACATATACTTTAAACTTCTGATCTCTTGAAATACTCTCTGTTAATTTTTCATTTAACCCATGAATACCTTCTATTATAATTGGCTGTTTTTTCCCTACCTTAACTTTTTTTCCAGTCCACTCTCTTTTTCCAGTAACGAAATTATATCTTGGTAGTTCTACTTCTTTTCCATTTATTAAATCTTTTAAATTACTATTTAGCAAATCCAAGTCCAAGGCTCTTAAAGATTCCAAATCTTTTTTCCCATCTTTTGTCAATGGTATTTTTTCATAATCAAGATAATAATTATCTAATGAAATTTGTAAAGGTTCTTTACCATGAACTTTTAACTCTAAAGATATTCTTTTAGCGCTAGTTGTTTTACCAGAAGAAGATGGTCCAGCCAAACATATTAATCTAACATGTTTTCTTTTCATAATTTCATCGGCTATATTAGCATATTTTTTCTCATGCAAAGCTTCAGAAATCCTAACTAATTCTCCACCCTTTTTTACACCTTTTGCTATTAAAGCATTTAACTCTCCAACATTTTTTATATTTAATATATCTAACCATTTTTTGTATTCAATAAAAGTAGCAGAAAGCTTTGGCAAAGGTTTAAAATCAGGAATATCATTGGGATTTAAATTTGTTGGGTGCAATAGTATAAATCCTTTATCGTATGAAATAACATCAAACTTGTCTATATAACCAGTAGAAGGTGGCATATATTCATAAAAATAGTTTATGAATTTATCACATTTATATACTTTAACTGTAGTTTTTTTTCTATATTTAAATAATAATGCTTTATCATACTCTTCGACATCATTAAAATATTTTATAGCATCAAATTTACTTAATGTTATTTTCTCAAAAAGAATATTTTCATTTATTATTTTTTTCATTTCTTCTTTAAGTTTATTAACATTTTTTTCTGTATTTCTCATACCTTTTATCTCAAAATATAAGCCTGGACCTATTGTGTGATGCACTACTAAATTGGCATTTTTTCTTATTCTTTTTAAAGCTATATAAACAATAAACAGCAAAGCTCTTCTATATATTCTCATACCTTCATTTGAAGTAATATCTACAGCTTTAGCATAACCATTATCCTGTACTTTTTTCCATAATTCTTTAATTTCATTATTAAAATTAACTGCAAGAATCGTATAAGGATTATTTTTTTGTAAAATATCAGCTATTTTAAAAAACTGCTCTCCTTTACTTACTTTAATTTCTCCATAATCAGTTTTTACAAGATAACCCATTTTTTCACCCCTTTATCTTATCCCCTAATATTAATTGATTTTCATTAAAATATATAAATATAAGGTTGAAAATAATAAACCTAAAATAGCTATTTTCATACCTAATTTCATAAAATCCAAAAATCCAACCTTTCTTTCAAAATTACTTTCAATCATACCAACAATGACCATATTAGATGCAGCCCCACTAATTGTTCCATTACCACCAAAACTTGCTCCTAATGCCAATGCCCACCATAATAAATCACTATGAGGAAAAGATCCTAATAATCCCTTAATAATTGGTATAAAAATTGTGGCAACAGGCACAGCTCCCATGAAAGCAGCTAAAATTCCTGCACTCCATAAAACAATTAACAATATAAAATATGGGTGGGAAGTAAAATTATATATCAAACTTGTTACATCTTCTATAACATGAACATCTTCCAGCGCTTTTACAATTGCAAATAATCCAACAAAGAAAAATAATGTATCCCATTCAATTTCCGATGAAATTTCATCAAAATCTTTCTTTGACAAAAGTAGCATAATAGCTCCACCTGTTAAAGCTATTAAAGCGGCTTCATAATCAAGATATTCATGAATAAAAAAACCTATAATAACTAATCCAAATACCATTAATCCTTTTCTTAATAAATCATAATCGACTATAGCTTTTTTAGGATCTGCCTGTAATAATGTTTCTACTTGATTTTTATTTACATTTTTTAATTCTTTATATTTAAATAAAAAATAACCTATTGAAAAAAGTAAAACTATAACAGAGGGTATAGACATAACTACCAAAAATTCCAAAAAACTTTTACCTGAAGCACTTCCTACTAAAATATTGGGAGGATCACCTATCATCGTCGCAGTTCCACCAACATTAGCTGAAAAAATCATAGGAAAAAGAAATGTTTCTGGCCTTATATTTATTTCCTGACATATATATATTATCACCGGCGAAAATAAAAGTAATGTAGTTACATTATCCAAAATACTGGATAATATGGCTACTGAAAGCATTGTAAAAACAAAAATAGCTACCACATTCCCGTTTGATTTTCTCACTATATATATTGCAATTGCTTGAAAAAGTCCTGTTGTTTTTAATATTCCAACTATAATCATCATACCAAGAAGAATACCCAAAGTATTAAAATCTATAAAATCTCCTACATTTGCTATTTTTAAATTTTCAGAAACTTTAATAAGTGAAACTAAAAGTCCCATACTAAATGCAATTACCGCTTTATTTCCTTTTCCAAATATTATTAGATAATACGTAAAAAAGAAAATTAATAAAGTTATAGCTTTAACAATCATAACATCCCCCCAAACTATATATTTCTATTATACTCCAAATTTTAATTCATTTTCAACAAAAAAAATGGAGCTTCTCGCTCCATTCCTTTCCATTTATTTCTTTATTTCAACATTATTTCTTCCCATTCTTCAAGCCATTTTTCCATATTTTTATCAATTTCATCTGCTTCTATAGTAACAACCTTATCGGGTATTATTGCATAATTAAAAGCTTCTGGTAATTCAGTATTTATAACCGGGAACATCCATTGATTTAAAGGAATTTCTTTTTGAAAATCATCGAATAACAAAAATTCCAAAAATCTTTTTGATAATTCTAAATTTTTTGTTCCTTTTACAATCCCGGCACCTTCAATTTGAACATATGCTCCTTCTTCGGGTATAAACGCCTTATATTTTGTTGAATTGTAATAATAGTAAGAGTATGCTCCATCTGTTGCATAACTTACCATCATTGGTGCTTCACCAGATTCAAACTTTGCAAAAGCTTCGCTCCATCCTGGCGTTACAGTTAAAATAGCATTTTTTAATCTTTTCCAATAATCTTTCCACTGATCTTTATAAACTGCAATAGTCCATAATAAAAAAGCTTGACCTGTAGAAGAAGTTCTTGGATCTTGAATAATTAATTTTTTATTTAATTTAGTCAAATCTTCAAAACTTCTAGGGACAACGTTTAACCTTTCAGGATCATAAACAATTGCTATTGCTCCATAATCATATGGTATCAAATGATTTGTTTTATCAAAAATTAAATTGCTATCCTTGATTTTATTTAAATTTAAAGGGGTATATGGTATAACTAAATCTTCATTGATGGCTAAAACTGATAGTGATTGATCAAGACCTATTACAACATCTGCTTTAGGATTGTTTTTTTCAAGTTTTAATCTTGCTAGAACATTTCCTCCATCTCCTAATACAACAACGTTTACATTAACTCCATACATTTTTTCAAATTTTTGAATTACACCTTTTTTAATCCAATCTAAACTATCATATACATATACAGTAAGTGTGTTAGCAAAAATAGTTGAAACTAATAAAATTCCCACAAAAAAGAATAATACCTTCTTCATATAAATTACCTCCTTAATAAAATTTAAAAAACGCCTTCCGGCATTGGAAGGCGTTAAATTAAATTCATTTTATTCCGCTCTCCCTACGCCGGTATTACCCGGATCAGGTGCTGGGGTCTAAGGCTTCCACCTTAATCTCAGCTCCGGATTAGGAGCTCCCCCGGCGGTTTTACATTATTATTATAACACTAATTCATTCAAAAATCAATATACTACTTTAATATAAAGAATTTTTACTTTATAAAAGAAAACTAACTAATAATTTTTATTTTATGTTATTTTTTATTTAAAAAAAGGTAAATTTCTTGACTAACCAGTCAGTCAGCCAAAATTATTTTAAATAATACCTTATTAGTATTTTTTATAACTTAATAAGTTGACGGTCCAATTTTATGACTTTTTTTGTCATGTTTGAAACGAAATGTAAAAAGTATTATAATATAATTGACTAACCAGTCAGTCATAGGGGTGATTGTAATGGTATCTAATTCTAAAAAAAATAAAAGCACATATAAAGAACAAAAAAAGAAAAAAATAGCAGAAAATGCCCTAGATTTAATCTTAACTAGAGGATTATCTCATTTTACTATGGATGATGTTGCCAAAGAAACAGGGGTTTCAAAAGGAACACTATACTTATATTTTGATAGCAAAGATACTTTAATTATAACCGCTTTTGCTATATTAGTAGAACGTTTAAAAAATTATATTAGTAATCTTTTACCTAAAGAAACCTCTAAGGAGGAAAAAGCTAAAGCAATTATTAAATTATATTCAAAAATAATCAAAGAATTCCCTTCTGACGATCTTTTAAGACTTTTTGAAATATTAATAAATTCTATTCATGACAAAAAAAGAATAAAAGAACTTGGTAATTTATTTCACGATTATTACTCACAACTATTTGATCTATGGTCAGAATTTGTTCCAAATAAAACAACAGCTATTATTTTACAAGCTATGATAGACGGAATAGGAATTTATAAATCTGTTGGTGTTGATTTTAAAGAAGGGGAATTATGTACATCTTTAGAATATATAATAGGAAAAATTATATCATAAAGGAGGGGTTTTTATGAAAATCCTTGATAGTATGAAAACTATGATGTTTAAACAAGCTTCAAAATTAGTAACTAATGTTGTAAGAAACTCCGACGTTGAAGATTTAGCAAAATTATTAAGAACATTATCAAATTTAGCAAAAGAACCTGCAAAAAGTGGCTTAAGAAAATTAGCTGAAGGTGCAGAAAATAGAGATCCTATGCTTGTAAACTGGTCAAACTTATTTAAAAGATCTAATCCTAAAGTCGTAGAAAAGATTATAAATAATTTAATTATAAATGAATTCGCAATTGGAGAAAAGGTAAGGCAAGAAAAAATGCATGAGCATAAAGTTGTTTTACCTAAATTAGCTGTTATCAGTCCAACATATGCTTGTAATTTAAGATGTGTTGGGTGTTATGCTGGGTTATATGGACATAAATATCAACTTTCTAAAGATGAATTATTTAGCATAATAAGACAATTTAATGATCTTGGTATTTATTTCTTTGTTATAACTGGTGGAGAACCTTTTATTTATCCACATTTATTTGAAATGCTAGAAGAATTTAATGATTCTTTCTTTATGATTTATACAAATGGAACATTAATAACCGAAGAAAAAGCTAAAAAATTATCTGAATTAGGAAATGCCACTCTTTCAATATCGATAGAAGGTTTTGAAGAAATGACAGATTGGAGAAGAGGAAAAGGTGTTTTCAACAAAATAATGCATGCATATGAATTATTAACAAAATATGGTGTAATATATGGAGCTTCAGTAACAGCAACAAGAAAAAACCATGATTTAATAATGAGTGATGATTTCTGGAACTTCTTAAAAAAACATAATGTAGCTTATGTATGGATTTATCAATTTATGCCTGTTGGAATGGATCCTACAATGGATCTAGTGCCGACTCCAGAACAAAGATTTGAAAGATTTGAAGTAACTGAAAAAATGAGACTTGGTGGAGATTTTGCATTTGTAGCTGATTTCTGGAATCATGGATTTTTAACTCATGGATGTTTGGCTGCTGGTTCAAAATACTTACATATCAACGCTAAAGGCTATGCAGAACCATGTGTATTCCAACAATTTGCTGTTGATAACATTAGAGAAAAATCCATACTTGAAATATTAAAATCTCCATTCTTTGAAGCATACAAAAGAACTATACCATATTCAAATAACTTATTTAGACCATGTCCTATTATTGATAATCCAAAAGTATTTAGAGCAATGGTTAAAAAATTCGATGCAATTCCTCAACATCCTGGAAGTGAAAAAGTTATAACAGAATTAGCTCCAGAAATTGATAAATTAGCTGAAGGATGGAAACCATATGCAGATAAATTATGGTATGAAAAAGGTTATGCAGAAAAATATCCTTCAAAACGTGGAATATACAATTATGAAACAAGAATGAGAAGATATGCCGATAACGAAGAAAAATTAGCTTTAGATAAAAAAGGATAATAAAACTCCCCCGGTTTGGGGGAGTTGTTAATTTATTTTCTGAGGAAATCTCAATTCTACAAATGTTCCTTTGTCTATTTCAGACTCTATACTTATTCTTCCTTTAAGTTTTTCAATTAATCTTTTGACAATAGCCAGTCCTAACCCACTGCCTGGTTTATTTTTAGCTAGTCTAACAAATGGCTTAAAGATATCTTCTAGTTTGTCTTTTGGTACTCCAGGTCCACTATCCTTAACTGTTATAATAAACTCCTTTGTTTTTTCGTCAAATGCAATATTTACATTCACATATCCTTTATCAGTGTATTTTATAGAATTTCCAACAATATTTACTAATATTTGCTTCATTTTTACAGAATCTGTTTCTATCATTTCAGGTATATTTTCTTCAAACTTTATGTTTAATTCAACATCTGGTGATAGTTGAGGTTCTACAATAGATATAGATTCGTATACTAAAAATTTCAAATGCATTTCTGAAATGTTTAACTCTTCTTCTCTATTTAATTTATTAAAAGTTGATAGATCATAAATCAATGAATTCATATGTTTTGAACTCATATATATTCTTTTCACTAAATCTAAAATTTCTTCTTTAGATAGATCTTTATTTCCTCTTAATATACTTTCAGCATATCCCAATATTGCCGTTAAAGGTGTTCTTACTTCATGTGTTATAAAACTTAAATAAATGCTATTCAATTCATTTGCATTTTTTTCTTCATCTCTTAAAGATTTCAATGTTAAAAATGTTGAGGCAAAACTGCCAAAAATTTTTAATGACTTTTTTGCTGTATCACTAAATTTCTTCAAGTTAAAGTTATCTATATAAATATGACCTTTTACTTCTCCACCAACTTTTAAAGGATAAGCCAATGTTATCATTGTATCATGATTTGTATGAATACGCTTAACATTATCATGAAATATCTTCGATGGACTTGTAAATTCCTCAAAAGAATTTATTTCTATAATATCCATATGATCTATATATTTATATATATAGGCATCTTCCAATGGAACAACCAAATTTTTTATTAGTTCTTTTTCATAATTATACCCTGCTACAGCTTTATACAAAGTATTATCTATAAGCCATATCGTTCCTGCTTCAGCTTCAGGAATACTTTCTATAGCTGCTGATAATAATTTTTCCATAAATTCTTTTTCGTTTTCTTCTCCAGTAAAACGGGAAGAAAGCTCTGCCATTAATTCAAAATTAGATAAAATATCATTTTCACAATTCATCACCCTACCTCCAATTTTTCTATTTCTTTACAATTATAACACATTTTTCATACTTGTCAAATATAAAGTGAAGTTTTTTTCATAAAAAATTGGAGCTCAAAGAGCTCCAATTATTCTTCCTTTTATTCTATTGTATATTTTGTTCCCTCTGGTGTATCTTTTAATATTATACCAATATCCTTTAAGGTATCCCTTATATAATCACTTAATTGAAAATTCTTTTCTTTTCTTAAAGAATTTCTTACATCAATTAAGAGATTCATCAATTCTTCTGTCTTTAACGATTTTTCTTCATTTGTAGGCAATTCAAATATTCCAAGAACAGGTCCAAATTCATTTCTAATTAAATGATATGCTTCTAAAACTCTTCCTTCTTTATTTTCATCAAATGCTTTATTTAATTCATTTACAAGATCAAAAATTAATGCTATTGCTTTTGGAGTATTAAAATCTAGTGATAAATAATCTATGAATTCATTTATTTTTTCTTTCATATATTCAGATTTAGGAATATACGGAACATGTTCATTATATTTCTCCTCTACTCTTTTTAAAGCCTCATTAACTCTTTTTACAGATTTCTTTTGAGCATTTAATCCTTCTTCTGTAAAGTCTAACGGGGTTCTATAATGTTTCGATAATATAAATGTCTTAATTGTATCCGCATCATATAATTTAACTAATTCTCTTACTAACCATATGTTACCTATGGATTTTGACATTTTTTCTCCTGAAAATCTTATCATTCCATTATGCATCCAATATTTTGCAAAAGTCTTTCCATGCCTTGCTTCTGATTGAGCCTTTTCATTTTCATGATGTGGAAATATTAAATCATTACCTCCTGCATGTATATCAAAAGAATCTCCTAATAAACAGTTTGACATAACAGAACATTCTATATGCCAACCAGGTCTACCTTTTCCCCAAGGACTATCCCAATATGGTTCTCCTTCTTTAGCTGCTTTCCATAATGTGAAATCTAATGGATTTTTCTTTTTATCTGATATTTCTATTCTCGTTCCAGAAATCATATCCTCAGGATTTCTATGCGATAATTCCCCATATTTTTCAAACTTTGATACATCAAAATATACATCCCCTTGTGATTCATATGCATAACCCTTTTCTATTAAATCTTCTATAAATTCAATTATTTCAGATACATAATTAGATGTTTTCGGATGATAATTTGCAGTTCTTATTCTTAAATAATATGAATCTTTCCAATATTCAACTATATATCTTTCTGCAATTTCTTCAAAATCAACTCCTTCTTCATTAGCTTTATTTATTATTTTATCATCAATATCTGTAAAATTTTGAACCATTGTGACCTTATATCCAACATATTCTAAAAATCTTCTAAATGCATCAAAAACTATCATAGGCCTTGCATTGCCCACATGAATTAAGTTATATATCGTTGGACCACAAACATACATTCTAACATGGTTTTTTTTAATTGGTTCAAAATCTACCAATTCCCCTTTTAAAGTATCAAAAATCTTTATCTTCCTTACCATTTTGCCACCACTCTTTCTAATCTTTGAAGAACTCTTGTTCTTCCTATTAAATGAATGGTCTTTACTAAATCTGGCCCTTCAAATGAATCTGTTAATACTTTTCTTAAAGACATGTAAAACGGTTTTTTCTTAGGTTTTGATTCTTTCATAGCTTCTTTTATATTTTTTAATATTGTTTCTACTTTCCAATCAGGATCGTTTAATATTTTTTCATATATTATTTTTATAGTTGTTTTAACCCCTTCGGCTTCCAAAAATTCTTGTAATTCTTCATTCTCCAAATCTACATCGAAATCTTTTAAGAAAATTTCTAATTTTTCTGGAATTTGGGATAAATCTTCTACAGATTCTCTTACTATATCCACAGCTTCAGTAACCCATTTTTTATTATTTTCAAATTGTTCTTCAGTTAATAAACCTTTTTCAAGAATAAATGATTTCGAGAGTTTCACAATTCTATCAAGATTTGCCTGTCTAATATAAACTCCATTCATCCATTTTAATTTTTCATTGTCAAATATTGCTGGGCTTGAATTTACTCTATTTAAATCAAAGTTTTCTATCATTTCACTTAATGGCATTATCTCTTTTCCTTCAGGGTGAGACCAACCTAATAATGCAAGATAATTTACTAATGCTTCTGGTAAGTATCCTTTATTTCTAAATTCCTCCACAGATGTTGCTCCATGCCTTTTTGATAATTTCTTACCATCAGGACCTAAAATCATTGATACATGAGCAAATTCCGGAACTTTAACTCCAAATGCTTCGTATAAAGCAACTTGTCTCAACGTATTTGATAAATGATCATCTCCTCTTATTACATGAGTAATTTCCATTGTCATATCATCTATAACAACAGCATAGTTATAAGTTGGTAGCCCGTTACTTCTCATAATTATAAAATCACCAATTGCACCTTCACCAAATGTAACAGGTCCTTTTATTAAATCATTAATCGAAAATGACTTTCTTGGCATTCTGAAAAACACTACAGGTTTTAAACCTTTTTCTTCAAATTCTTTTTTTCTTTCTTCAGTGTTGTATGGTTCTAATAATTCATATGAATAATGTGGTGGTTTTCCTTCTTTTGTTAGTTTTTCTTTTATTTTTTCTAATTCTTCTGGATATACATATGAATAATATGCTTTACCATCATTAATTAATTTATCTGTCATTTGTTTATATATATAGGTTCTTTCGCTTTGTCTATAAGGACCGTATTCTCCTTTTACATTAGGTCCTTCATCCCAATCTAGACCCAACCATGTCAAAGCATCAATTAATTGCTCTTCAGATTCTTTTGTTGATCTTTCTATATCTGTATCCTCAATTCTTAATACAAAAATGCCATTATGTTTTTTTGCAAAAAGATAATTATATAATGCTGTTCTTGCTCCTCCCACATGTAAAAAACCCGTTGGACTTGGTGCAAATCTTACTCTAACGCTCATTTATATCCCTCCTAGTAATTTTGCTCTTGTATATGCTGCTATAGTTTTAGCATCAGTAATTATATTATTTAAAATCATTTTCTCAAATTCTTCTAATTTTATTTTTTTTACCTCTAAAAATTCATCTTCATCCAAATTCATTTCAGCATCTTCAAGATCTTTTGCTAAATATAAATGAATTATTTCATTAGAAAAACCTGGAGTTGTATAAATATATCCAAGATATTTCCACATATTTGCTTTTTTCCCTATTTCTTCTTCCAACTCTCTCTTCCCGCATTCTAAAGGTTCTTCTCCGGGTTCATCAAATTTTCCTGCAGGAATTTCTAATAATGTATTTTTTATTGGAAATCTGTACTGTTTTACTAAATATACATATTCATTTTCAACTGGTAAAACAGCTACAGCACCAGGATGTACAACAAATTCTCTGGTAGATTTTTTCCCATTTGGTAATTTTACTATACTTTTTCTTACATCTAACAAAACACCTTTAAATACTTTTTTTTCATTCAATTCTTTTTCTTCTAAATTCATATTTATTCCTCCAATTTTAAAACTAATACACTAATATCATCTATTGGGAAATTCCCATCTAAATATATATATAAAAGTTCATTTAATCTACTAATCACTTCTTCTGGATAAAAATATTTTTTTAATGTTAATGCTTCATAAAATTGTTTCTCATTAAATTCATCTACATCTAAAATTCCATCTGTATAGTAAAGAATTAATTCTTCTTTTTCTACTTTCTTTTTAGAAATATTTAAATTCATTTTATTAATTAATCCAACACCTGCTGGAAAGTTTTTGCTTTTTTCAAATTCTAATTTTTTATCTTTTAAAAAAATTATTTCTCTATGAGCTATATTAGCGTATTCTATTTCATTTTTTCCTATTATTGAAAAAATCCCTGTAAAATATCTACCATCAAAAAAATATTCTTTAGTATTATTTTCTAATTTTAAAATTATTTCTTTTAGATCTTTAACCTTTTCATATTTGATAATTTGCTCAATCTCCTGTTTAACAATTATAGATAATAGCGCTGAAGTAACCCCGTGACCAGAAATATCATAAATATAAGCAAATACCTTTTCATCATCTATTGATATTACTTCTAACATATCTCCTGATGTATTATGTGAAGATATATAAATATAATCAAATAAAACATGATTAATTTTTTTCGCTTTAGGCAAAAGATTTTTTTGAACACTTCTTGCTATTTTTAAATCTTTTTCATAATTTTCTAGTGTATCTATTAACTGTTTTTGCAGCTTATTATATTCATAATGTTTTTTTATCCTACTAAAAATTTCATATGGATGTGCTGGTTTAACTATATAATCTGACGCTCCATTTTGAAACGCCTCTTCTTTTAACCTAAAATCGTTATTTACAGTTAAAAAAATAATAGGAATATCATACATTGCCTTTATCTTTTTAGATATTTTAATACCGTTCATATCCGTAAAGTTTTCTTCTAATATAACAATATTTGGCTCAACTAAATGAGCCATTTTTATTCCTTCGACACCGTCTTTTGCTTCATAAACTTCAAACTTCTCATTAAAACCTATTTCTTCTAATATGTGTTTTTCATTAATAAAGGCATGCTTTAAAAAAGATCTATGATCTTCGTTTTCATCTATTATTAGTATCTTTATCATCTAGTTCTTCACCAGAAAATCCATATGGCAATAATTCTTTAACACTCATCACCTTAAAATCCTTCTTTAAATTTGTGAGAATTACTTCCTCAAATCCAAATTCTGCAATAACTTGTCTACATGCACCACAAGGACTTATAGGTTTATCGGTATCACCTATTACAACTAATGTTTCAAAATCTGTTTCTCCTTCAGAAACAGCTTTAAAAATAGCTGTCCTTTCGGCACACATAGATAAACCATATGAAGCATTTTCAATATTTGTCCCTGTATAAATTTTACCATTTTTAGTAATCAATGCTGCTCCTACTTTAAAATTTGAATATGGAGAATATGAATTTTCCATAGCTTCTTTTGCCTTATCATATAGCAATTCAACCTTCTCTTGACTTGTTTTCATTTAAATCCTCCTTAATAGTTATCTTTACTTTATCAATCTTATTTTTCGATACAGATACTATTTCAAACGTAACACCATCTAATGTTATTTTTTCTCCTGCTTTTGGAAATCTCTCAAATTCTTCTAATAATAAACCACCTATAGTTTCAAAATCTGTTTCAGGTAGTTCTAAATCTATTTCTCTTTCTATATCATTTATTGGCGTTGTCCCATTAGCTAAATAAACATTTTTCCCTAATTTCACAATATTTATTTCTTCTGAAACAATATCATATTCATCTAAAATTTCACCTGTCAACTCTTCCAATATATCTTCCAAAGTTACTAATCCAGCTGTTCCTCCATATTCATCAACTACAATGGCCATATGAGTATGTTTTTCTAAAAACAACTTCATAACATCTCTAACTTTCATCGTTAAAGGTATAAATTCTACCTTGTGCATAATATTTTTTATATTTGTTTTTAAAACTTCTTCATTCATTCCTTCATCCTGAAGAAGTTTAAATATATCTTTTGCATAACAAACACCTATTACATTGTCAATAGATTCTTTATATATTGGAATTCTCGAATATCCTTCTTCGTTAATTATTTCAATTAATTCCTTTACTGTATCTTCTTCAGACACAGCTATTATATCAACTCTTGGAGTCATTATTTCCTTAACAGATATTTCTTTTAATTCTAATCCTCTTTTCATTATAAACTTTTCATCTTTTTCTATAACCCCTTCTTCGTGACCAATATCTAGATAATTTATAATTTCATCTTCAGTAATAAACGGTGCTTCGCTTATTTTTTCTCCTCCAAAAAGCTTTATAAAAAAATTTGAAATGTTTACTAATAACCATATAATAGGTTTCAATATATATGTTAAAAATGATATTATTGGAAAAATGATATTAAAAAATTTTTCTGCATTTTCTCTAGCATAAACCTTTGGAGTAATTTCTCCAAAAATGAGAATCATTAAAGTCAATACACCTGTAACTATACCTACAGCTTTTCCGGCACTACCTGGAAATAATTCAATAATAAATGCTGTTGTTAAAGAAGAAACTAAAATGTTTACCAGATTATTCATTACAAGTATAGTCGTTAACAGTTGGTTTGGATGATGCAAAAAGTTATGCAATTTTTCCCTAGTATTTTCGTCATCTTCATTTTCAATTAAGTCTTTTACTTTTAGTCTACTCATAGATGTTAAAGCTGTTTCAGATGCTGAGAAAAATGCAGATAAAAATAACAAAGATACAATTTCTAAAATCATAATAAGTATCTGCTTATAACTACTGGGGTCTTCCACTTAAATTCCTCCTATCGCAATTTTTTAAACCCATAACCCAAAGCTTCAGAATTTTGTATT
The DNA here is from genome assembly GCF_054657315.1 of Marinitoga arctica. Lineage (NCBI taxonomy): Bacteria > Thermotogati > Thermotogota > Thermotogae > Petrotogales > Petrotogaceae > Marinitoga > Marinitoga arctica. The sequence continues at coordinate 44,458 of NZ_BAAHYY010000006.1, forward strand.
ATACTTATAAAGGCTTCATCATCAATGTTTTTTATTATTCTTCTCAATTCGCCTATTTCTCTCCTTGTTAAAACCACCATTAAAATTTTTCTTTCCTCTAATGTGTAACCACCTTCACCTTCTAATATGGTTACTCCCCTATCTAAATCGTTTAATATTCTTTCTTTTATTTTATCATATTTTTTACTTATTACAAACACAGTTCTTGTAGCTTCAAAACCTTCAACTACAGTATCTATCATCTTTGATGTAACAAAAATAGTTATAACACCAAACATAGGAACTATAGGATTAATTAAAAAAGCTAACATTGTAACAAAAGTGTCAACTATTAAAAGCCCTTTTCCAGTGGATATATGAAAATATTTGTTTATTATCATCGCTATAATATCTGTACCACCTGTAGAAGCATTCCTCCATATAACTAATCCAAGACCTACTCCTGCTAATACTCCCCCATATATAGAACTAATTAATAAAGGATCAATCCTAAATGGAGAGTTTAGCAATAAATCCTTCATCATTGTATCCAGATGTAATACCTGTTCAAAATAATCAATTAAAAAAGATAATAAGGTTGCAGAATAAATGCTTTTAAATCCAAACCCTATTCCTAAAAGCCAAAAACCTAGGGCAAATAAAAAGATATTATAAATTAACATTTGTAAACCTAACCACCAACCAAATAAATTCTTTAACACAATAGCTAGACCACTAACACCACCAGCTACAATAGAAAAAGGGTCAAGAAATAACACTATACCCAAAGCTGTTAAAACTGTGCCTATAGTAATTATAATATAATTAACGCCTTCTTTTTTAAAATTAAAATTTTTTCCCAATTATTATTCCTCCAATTTTTTTAATTTTGCAATTTCTTTTAACAGTTTTTTCTCTCTTAATCCAGGTTTTTTGAATTTAACATTTATTTTAACATATAAATCTCCATATCTTCCTGTTCTAAAATCAGGTAATCCATGACCTTTTAAATTTAAAATTGTACCTGGATTTGTTCCTTCTGGAATCTTTAAAGTTGTTTTTCCATTTAATAATTCTAGCTCTATAGTAGCTCCTAATAATGCTTGAACATAATCTATATCTATTGTTGTTTCTAAATTATTTCCATTTCTAGTAAATCTTGGATCTTTTCTAACATTAACTTTTATAATTAAATCTCCAGCTGGGCCACCATTTTTACCATCATTTCCTTTATTTGGAATTCTAAATGTATAACCATCTTCTACTCCTGTCGGAATAGTAATATCTAAACTTTCTCTTACAATTACCTTTCCACTTCCATGACAAACATTACATTTCTCGCTAATTATTTTTCCCTCTCCATGACACGTTGGACATTGATAATTTCTCACAAAAACACCAAAAAATGTTCGTTCTTCTTCTTTTATTGTTCCAGCACCATTACATCTTGGACATGTAGTAAAACTTGTTCCATTTTTTGCTCCTGTTCCATTACATGCAGTACATTTTGCGTATCTATCATACTCAATATGCTTCTTTATATCATTTAAAACATCTTTTAAATTTACGGTAATTGAAAAGAATTTATCTTCACCTTTCACAGGTGGTTTACTTGTTCTTCGCCTTTTTTGCGATGATGTACTGCCCCCCATAAACATATCAAAAATATCCGAAAAAGTTCCTCCAAAATCTCCAAAATTTCCAAACAAATCCTCGAACAGATCTTCAAATCCACCTCTTCCTCCGCCTTGGCTTGGAGGTGGCATCCCATTTTCCGGAACAAATCCAAATCTATCGTATAATGCTTTCTTTTGCGGGTCACTTAAAACCTCATAAGCTTCTTGAATTTCTTTAAACTTTTCTTCTGCTACACCTTTATTTTCTTGATGTCTATCTGGATGCCATTTTTTTACCAATTGTCTATATGCTTTTTTTATTTCCTCAGGTGTTGCATTTCTCGAAACACCTAATATTTCATAATAATCTTTCTTTCTTTGATTCAAAACTATTCACCCCTTTCTTCATTTTCTTTAATATCTCCAGAGTCGTCTTTTTCTCCTTTTTCTCTTATTTCTCCTTTTTCCACATCTTTAGGTTTTATAGCAACTTTAACCTTTGCCGGCTCAATAATCTTTCCTTCTAATTTTATTCCAGGAGATTCCACACTAAACACATGATACTCCTCTACTTCATTTGTTTCAACTCTCTCTATCGCATCATGTTCAAATGGGTCAAACTTATCGTTTTTTTGCGGAATAATAAATTCAACTCCTATATCTTCTATTGTCTTTACTAATGATTTATAAACCATTTCAACCCCTTTTGCAAATATATCAAGATTTTCCTGGTTATTCATTACAATAGAAAAGTTCTTATATATTGGTAAAATTTGTTTTATAACACTTTCTTTTGTTTCTTTTTTTATTCTTAATTTTTCTTTTTGAACAATATCCTTATAACTTTCAAAATCTACTTTTAAATTAACAGCATAATTTTTTATTTTTTCATATTCTTCCATTAATTTTTCCTTTTCTCCTTTTTGATTTTCTAATTCTTTTTTTAATTCTTCTATTTCTTTTTTCAATTCTTCCATATCTTTATTTAATGCCTTTTCAGATTCTTTTATTTCCTTATTTTTTCCTTCTGATTTCTTCTTTTTGTATGGCATTGTAATCCCTCCTTACAAGTTTTTTGATATAATTTTTGATAATCTAGAAGTGTATTCTTTTAAAATAGAGTATATTTGTCTGTAATCACTATATTTAAATGTCAATAATGCAATTTTCCCTAAAGGATTGACATTATGACAATATGAAGTTTCTATCAATACAAAATTTTTTAATTCTACAATTTTAAACTCACTACCTATAGTCGCTTTTATCTCTACATCAAAGGGCTTCATAGAAAGTAATTGAACCTTTATTTTATCTTCTTCTACTATTTTTGATAAAAAAAGGAGTTCCTTTGTATTAAAATAACCCGAAGAAATAACACGAGCTAATCCATTTACGATAAATTTATTTCTAAAAAATTCCTCTGCCAATAAGAATATTAAATTATATAAATTTACCAATCTAATATCTTGTTCCTTTTCTATTCGCTTGGTTTTTATTATATTAATAATTTCATGCATAGATTTTCCTATCAAACCTTCATTTAATATTTTTTCCAATTCTTTTGGTGATGGAAATCCATACTTTTCAACAGTTCTTGTAATAGATAATCCAAGATTAGTCATTAATGTAATTTGATAAAAATCATTTGTTAAATCAGAAACCACAGCTCTTGTAATATAAATATATCTCGAATCTGGCAGTTCTAAAATCACTAAACTATTAGTTAATTCTGAAAGGATTTTAGAAAATTTATCAAACATAATATTTATATCATAAAATTTATAGTCTTGAGGCAATTCAATGTTTTTACTTTTTACTGAAAAACTTTCCTTTATAGCTTCAAAATATAATCTCAATGCATTATCCGTAGGAATTCTTCCCGCACTAGAGTGTGGTTGAAATATTAAATTTAAATGTTGTAATTTTTGCATATCATTCCTAATAGTCGCGGAACTAACATTTAAATTTGATTTCTTCAAAATTTCTGATGAACTTATAGGTTTTTTTTCTTTTATAAAATTCTCTATAATAGAGAATAATACTGCTTTTTGCCTGCTGCTTAATTCTTTTGGCATTTTATCACTCCCTTTTTTTGAGTGCTAATTATATGATAACATAAAAAAAGGCTTGTAAAAAATTAATTATTGGTGTAAAATTAGTTAAGAAATGTTATTAAGGAGCGTGATAATATGGATGGCCATAAAATTATTTCAATCTTAAAAGACCTGATAATAGAGTATCATTTTCCATTGGATAAAAATTATACATTTTTCACCAATAATACAAATAAAATAAAACCGGGATCGGTTTTTGTTTGTATAAAAGGCACTTATTTCGATGGTCATGATTTTATAAAAACTGCCTTAGAGTATAAATCTGCTTTAATTATAGCTGAAAACCCGAAAAAAATATCATTAGACCATCCATATATTCTTGTTAGTGACACAAAAAAAGCTTATGCACTGCTTAATTATGCATATTATAACATAAATTTTGATGATTTTAATTTCATTGGTGTCACAGGAACTAATGGAAAAACAACAGTAATCTCATTAATCCATTATGTTTTGACGCAAGGAAATCAAAATAGTTCTTTAATAAGTACTGTTGGCATAAAATTAAATGATGAATTACTATATGAACCATACAATACAACACCAGGCGTTGATGAAATTGCAAGAATCTTAAACCTTTCAAAAGAAAGGGATATCAAAAATATTTGCCTTGAAGTTTCGTCTCATGCCATTGCACAAAAAAGAGTGTATAAAATACCATTTTCAATAGCTATTTTAACAAATATTACAAGAGACCATCTAGATTACCACAAAAATTTTGACGATTACAAAAAAACAAAAATGTCATTATTTAAACAATTAAAAAATACTGGATATGGAATTATAAATTTAGATTGTAATAATTTAGAAGATGTCCCTATAGAAAAAGATAATATTATTACATATGGTTTTAATAAAACTGCTGATTATGTTATTTCTGATGTTGATTATAATAATTCACAAATGAGTTTTATAATAACAGAACCCGATGGTACAGAAAATAAAATACACACACATTTAATAGGAGAATATAATGCTCAAAACATTACTGCGGCATTTATAGCCTTAAAATTGTTAAATATAGACAGTGAAATTATAAGGCATGGTTTTTTAACTTTTAATGGCGTCCCTGGAAGATTTCAGTTAGTTGAAAATACAAAAGATATAGAATATAAAGTTTATATAGATTTTGCTCACACCCCTGATGCTCTTGAAAAAGTATTAAAAAGTGCGCGAAAAATTACTAATGGAAGGATAATCCTTGTTTTCGGTGCAGGAGGTGCTGCTGATATAGGAAAAAGAAAAATTATGGGTAAAATTGCTTCAAAATATAGTGATTTGATGGTAATTACTGATGATGATCCTAAAGATGATGATCCCGATGAAATAATTGAACATATAATGGAAGGCGTTGATAAAGAAAAAACTTACATTATAATAAGAGACAGAAAAACTGCTATAAAAGCCGCTATAAGTTTTGCTTCAAGAGATGATGTTGTTCTTATCACAGGAAGAGGTCATGAAAAATTCCAATTATATGAAAACGGTAAAAAAATACCTTTTAATGATTATGATGTAGCATATGATGTTGTGCAAAAATTTAGAAAGGTGATGAAGCGATGAACGATACTCATTATGAAATAGATTCAAGAAAAATTATGGAAAATGATATTTTCATTGCTATTAAAGGAGAACATAATAACGGGCATGATTTTGTAAACGATGCATTTAAAAAGGGAGCTAAAACAGCTATTGTTGAAGAAAAAAGAGATTATTTAAAAGAAGTTATTTTAGTAGATAATGTTATTGATTTTATAAATGAAGAAGCATCAAAAAAACTAAAAAAATTTTCTAAAATAAGAATAGGTATTACCGGATCTAATGGAAAAACTACTACAAAGTTTTTCCTTTTTCACTTATTATCATATGGTTTTAAAGTTTTTACAACAGAAAAAAATTATAATACAGAAATAGGAATTCCATTAAGTATCTTAAATAATTATAAAAATCAATCTGTTTCTATTTTGGAAATGGGATTAAGAAATGAAAAAGATATAGAATATCTTTCAAAGTTTTATAATCCAAATATTTCCATTATTCTCAACATTGGAAGTTCACACCTTGAATTTTTTAAAACACGAGAAAAAATTGCAGAAGAAAAATTGAAAATTTTATCTTATTCAGAAAAACCTGGACTAGTATTTATTAACGGAGACGAACCATTATTAAATATAAAATATCCAAAAGATATAAAGGTCTTTAAATTTGGAGAAAATAATAAAAATGATGGTTATTTAATAAACTATGAATATTTAAATGGGAATACTCGTGTTTTTTATAATATTTATGGTGAAAATTTAATGCTTACTTTAACTGGAATATGGAATAAAGGGCAATTAATTGATGCTTTAGTCGCTTTAATGGTCTCACTTTATTTTGAAATACCGATTGATCCATTTTATATAGCCACATTTGAATTACCCGAAAAAAGATTTGAATTTAAAGAAATAGGAACATCAATAATTATAAATGATGCATATAATGCATCTAAAGAGTCTTTTTTCAGTGGATTTCATAGTATAAAAAAGATGAATGTAAAAAAGAAGAAAATACTCATTATGGGTGAAGTTCTTGAAATAGGCGAAAATTCTAAAAATTATCATGATGAAATTTTAAAAAATGCAAAAAATATCTTTGAAGAGATCTATTTTTACGATCCAGAAAATAAATTTAATTATGAATATACACTAAAAAATAAAAATGATGTCTTTGATATTTTAAAAAAGGAAAATTCATTAATTTACATAAAAGGCTCTAATGGAACAGGCTTATGGCATATTGTTGACGATTTTTTAAAAACCTTTCTTTAATTAAAAAACTCTTTTAGATTTTAAATATTATTAAGGAGGAAAAGATGTTATTATTATTAACCTTTATTATAATTTTTATAGAATTTATGCTATATCCAAAATATATAGAATGGGCAAGAAAAAAGCAATTTGGTCAATATATACGTCCAGAAGGTCCTGATCTCCACGGTTATAAACAAGGTACTCCAACCGCAGGTGGAATTATATTTATTCCAACTCTATCACTTTTAAATTTCATAGGTTATTTGTTTTTTAAAGAAATTATTTTTGTATATATTGCAGTTACAGCATTATTATTTGGTTTTATAGGATTTTTTGATGATTTTAGTTCAATATTGAAAAAAAATGCTATGGGGTTAACTCCAAAAAGAAAATTATTATTACAAATGCTATTTTCTATATTGCTATTTTTCTTATTTACCAATACAAACAGTACTCATACTTTATTTATCCCATTTGCGAAATATACATTAAATATTAATTCAAGAATATACTTCTTATTTTATATTTTTTTGTTCACAGGTTTTTCAAACGCAACAAATCTAACAGATGGACTCGATGGATTAGCTGGTGGCACTTTTGTTACCTCTGCAATATTCACAATTTTAATCGGTGTATTATTCTTTAATGCGCCAATATTTTTGTTATTTTCTGTCGTTTTACCAATAACTATATTTCTTATTTTTAATGTAAAACCTGCAAAAGTTTTTATGGGAGATACCGGTTCTTTAGCTTTAGGAGCTATTTTAACAGCATTTGCCTCATATTATCATATAGAATTATTCCTAATATTTACAGGATTCATTTTTATAATAGAAACCTTAAGTGTCATTATTCAAGTTTCTTCTTTTAAATTAAGAGGAAAAAGAGTGTTTTTAATGTCACCTATACATCACCATTTTGAGTTAAAAAAATGGCCTGAAGAAAATATAACCTTTAGGTTTATAATCATCAATATAATTATTTCATTATTGGGACTTGGAGGTATTTTATGAAAATTTGTTTAGTGGGTTATGGCCTTAGTAATGAATTTTTATTAAAAAATATATTATTAAAAGAAGAAGATGACATCTATATTAGTAATAATAAACCTTTTTCAGACAAAGATATTATTTTCTTTGAAAATAATAATATTTTATACGAAGAAAAACATGGTGAACTTTTAAAAAAAGCTGATTTAGCTATTTTAAGTCCTGGCATTCACCCAAAAAGTTTACCCATAAAAATTATTAAAGAAAAAAATATTCCTTTTACAACAGAAATTGAATATTCATGGAAAAAAATTAAAGAAAAAAATCCAAAATCTATTTTTATTGCAGTAACAGGTACAAATGGCAAATCCACAACAACAGAACTTATTGGACATATATTAAAAGGTTCTTATAATGTATTCATTGGTGGAAATATTGGAACTCCACTTTCCGCAGCAGACTTTAATAGTGAAATATATGTAGTAGAAATTTCGAGTTTTCAATTATTTTGGGGGCAAAAATTCATTCCGGAAATTTCTGTATTAATAAACTTAATGCCAGATCATTTAGATTGGCATTCATCTTTAGAGGAGTATTATAATACAAAAATAAATTTAATAATAAAAACACTTAATAACAATGGTTTGGGATTTGTTAATAAGAACCTAAATTCATATTTTAATTTTAACAATAAAAATTTATTCTTTTTCGGGGAAAATAGCGATTATATATGGAAAAATAACATGATAGAAACTAAAAATAATATTAACATAAAAATAAAAAATGAATCCCTAAATTTGAGTATTTATAGAGAAGATGTGTTGGCTGCTGCTGCTGTTTCTTTAAACCTTGATATTTCAAAAGATATCATAGAAGAAAAAATACGTTCATTTAAAACATTAGAGCATAGATTAGAGTTTGTTGGCGAATATAAAGGTATTAAATTTTTTAATGATTCAAAGGCTACAAATGTTCATGCTGCATTCTCTGCTTATAAATCATTTAGAGGCAAAAAATATATAGCTTTATTATCAGGAAGACCTAAAAACGAGGATATGAGAGACTTTCTAAAAGAATTACAAAATAATGCACAAAAAACTATTGTATTTGGAGAAATGGTAGAGGAAATAAAAAAATATACTTTTTTTACTAATTTTATTATAGAAAAAGATTTAAAATCTGCAATTAAAACAGCATTATCTCTATCAAAAGAAAATTATCATATAATTTTATCACCTTCAGGTTCAAGTTATGATTTATTTAAAAATTATAAGGAAAGAGGAAAAGCTTTTAAAAAAGAAGTATACAAATTAATGGAGATGGTATAGTGAAAAACCCTCAGATATTAAAAAATAGAGCTATATTATTTATAGTTGCCGTTGGTATGGCATTAGTTTTAGGAACATTTTTCGTTTATAGTTCTTTAAAAGCTATGGAATATACATTTTCATCTATGCAAATTGACCGAATGTTTCAAAAACATATAACAACTATCTTAATTTCCTCCTTTTTTGGCTTTATTACTTTTATATTATCAAAATATATTACACAAGGAAAACATATAATGAATCTTATTTTCTTATTTTTTACCATATTACTGGTATTAGCTTTAACCCAAAATCCTATTAATGGTACAAAAAGATGGTTAACTCTTTTAGGATTTCAAATTCAACCATCAGAATTTATGAAATTATTTTTACCTTTATACTTATCATGGTACTATTATAAAATTAAGGAAAAAAAATATAATTTTGTTCTAGGTATAATTATTCCTATGCTAATAATTTTTTTCGAAATAGGATTAATATTTATAGAACCAGATTTGAGTTCTTCAATAATGATTTTCATAATTGCTATACTTACTATTTTTGTAAACGGTGTAAAAAATATTCATTTTTATCTAACCATATTCCTAATTGCTATAATTGGCATATTTATTATTACAAATACAAATTTTCTCCAAGGATATCAAAAATCTCGTTTAGAAAAATTCACAAATAAAGAAGAAAATTATCAATTACAACAGTCTTTAGATGCTATTTCTAATGGCGGATTATTCGGTTCCGGAACCTTTATAGGAGAAGAAAAATACTACGTTCCTTACTCATATAGTGATTTTATCATTGCAGTAATTGGAGAAGAATGGGGAAAACTTGGAATAATAATGGTTATAACTCTGTACTTTTTAATATCAAGAGAATTAATTTTAATTTCTAATTATATAAAAATTTCTGCTGCACGTAATTTTATGGTTGTCTTTGCATTTTGGATATTCTTTCAGAGTTTTATTAATATAGGTGTTTCTGTAGGAATGTTGCCAACAACAGGTGTTACTCTACCTTTAATGAGTTATGGAAATTCCTCTCTACTCATCACTTTGGTCTCTATAGGATACATAATGGGTATGATTTATTATGAAATAGTAGATGAAAAAAATATTACCGATGAAGCGAAGAACATAGAAAAGGTGGAAAAAACAGATGAGGTATAATATTGTAGTATCAGGAGGAGGAACAGGTGGGCATTATTATCCCGCTTACTCAGTAATAAAAGAATTGGAAAAACAGATTGAGTTTAATTTAACATATTTTACTATTTATAATAGATTGGATTATTTTAAAGTCCCTGAAGATTTTCCAAACGCCAAAAATATTCCTTTAAAAGTAAAAGGCTTAATAAGACCTCTGTACTCAATAAAAAATATCAATATACTGTTAAATACATATAAAAATTATTTACGCATAAAAAAAATAATGAGGAAAAATAAACCTGATTTTGTAATATTAACTGGTGGTTATGTTACCGTACCTGTTGGATTAGCCGCAAAAGATTTAAATGTACCTATATTTATTCTTGAACAAAACAAAATTATGGGTGTTGCTAATAAAGTTTTAAGCAAATATGCAAAAAAAATATTTCTTACATATAAAAACACAATAGGTAATAAATATATTAACAAAAGTATGGTATGTGGTAATCCTTTAAGAGTGCCCGAAACCATCAATAGAGAAAAACTATTAAAAGAATTAAGTTTTGATTATAACAAACCCTTAGTCACTGTTTTTGGCGGAAGCCTTGGTTCAGAATTTATTGACAATCTTATGATTGAGGTTTATAATAAAATTACTACCGTCAATTTTATTCATGTATCAAAAAAATTAATATCAAAATGGCCAAATGTAAAAACTTTTAAATACCTTAATAATTTAACTGAATATCTAGCAATTAGTGATATGGCCATTAGTCGAGGTGGTGCAACAAGTTTATCAGAGATTGACTTTTTTGATTTACCTGCTATAATTATACCGTGGGGAAATTCGGCAGAAAATCAACAATTTTTAAACGCAAAAAGTTTTAATAGAGAAAATATACATATTATTACCGAAAATGACGCGAAATCACAAAATATAATTGATATAATTCATGGTATAAAGAAAAAATCTAATTATATTATCAAGAAAGAAAATCCCTCAAAAATCATTGTAAAAACAATTTTAGAATCTTTAGGAGGCGCCTAAAATGAAATACTTTTTTTCCGGCATTGGCGGAATAGGCATGAGTTCATTAGCTCTTTATTCCAAATATAAAGGGATTGATGTTAGTGGTTCAAATAATTCAGAAAGCGAAAGAACTCAATATCTTAAAACAAAAGATATTGATGTAAAAATAGGTCATTCAGAAAAAAATGTTTTAGATGCTGATCTAATAATAAAAAGTACTGCTATAAAAAACAATAATCCCGAAATTCAAAAAGCATTAAATTTAAATATTCCTATTCTAAATAGAATGGAGTATCTCAATTATATATTAAAAAGCAATTATAGTGTAGGTATTACTGGAACTGACGGAAAAACTACAACCACTGCCATGATTTCTCATATATTAAAAGAAGCTCTTGTAGATCCAACAGTATTTTTAGGTGGAATACACGGAAGTCTAGAAGATGGTAATTTTAGAATTGGTTCTGGTCCTATAATAAGCGAAGTTGATGAAAGCGATGGATTTATAAAAGATACTATTACCGATGTTTCTATAATTACTAATTTAAGACCTGACCATTTGGAACATTATGGAAATTCCTTTGAAAATCTTATCGATTCTATATATAACCATGCTTCAAATGCTCGGGATTTTGTATTGCTAAATGGAGATGATGCTATATTAGATAGTTTCTATGATAATTTAACAATAAAATTTGGATCTACCGATAAATCTGATTATTATTTTACCAATAGAACTCCTCATGGTTATTATCAAACATTCGATGTGAACTATAAAAGAAAATATATAGGAAGAATTAAAATGAATTTACCCGGTATTCATTATGCTTATGATGCAATAGCAGCAATTGCCTATGCTCTAGAAAGTGGTATTAATTTTGAAAAAATCAAAAATGCTTTTGAAACATTTAATTCCGTAAATAGAAGATTTAATGTTCTATTTAAAAATAGTCATATCTTTGTTGTAGATGATTATGCACATACTCCAGAAGAAGTTGAACATACAATAAAAGCTGCAAAAGAGTATTTCCCTAATTCTAAAATAGTCGCTATATTTCAACCACACAGATATACTAGATTATTTAGACATTATAAAAAATTTAGTCAGGTATTAAAAAGCGCTGATAAAGTTTTTGTATATAGAATATATTCAGCATTTGAAGATCCTATAGATGGCGTAGATGAATTAAAGATGGCAAAATTAATCGAAAATTCCGAATTTATAAATTCCGAAAATGATATGATAGATAGGATACTTGATTTAGATGATGGTGTTTTTCTATTTTTAGGCGCTGGTGATATTACAAATGTTGCAAAAAAAATTAGCTCAATCTTTTCAAAAAAATATGAAAATGTAATATAAAAAGGCTCCCAAAAGGGAGCTTTATTCAACTTCTTCAATTGTATCAATTATTTTAACAATTTTATCGAGCTTAGTCATTTCAAAAACTTTCCTAACCTGTGGTTGCAATCCTACAAGAATTAATTCTTTCTTTAAATTTCTTGACTCTTTTAATAAACTTACTATAGCCCCTAACCCTGCACTATCTATATATGACACAGCGGACATATCAATAACATATTTAGTGTAAGATAGTTCTGTCAACTTTTCTTTTGTTTTTTGTTTAAATGTAGCAGAATGATAAGCATCTATTTCTCCTTCTACTTTAATTAAATAATACTTATCCTTTTCTGAAAAATCTACTGTAAAATCCATTGTAACACCTCCATTTATATACTTTCATATTATAATTTAATTATAACATAATTAAATTATTTTACAAAGTAATAATTCCACAGTATACAATACATACTTTTTAATAACAAATTGATTTTTTTAAAAAAAGAATTGATTTTTTTAAAAAAATATGGTATATTATTTTTATAAATACAATTTATATATAAATTATTTTAAAGGGGTGAGTGTGATGAAATTTTTAGCTTTAGTATTTATATTAATTGGATTAGCAATTATTTTATCGGTTTTTTGGGGATATACTTTAACTTTTTGGAAAACACTGGAGTTTATTCTAGGTATAATTATTATATACTTTGGATTTCATCCAAAACAGGAAGTAAAAATTAAAAAAGGGAAAAAAGAAGTAATTTTAAATGGAGTTGAAGCTGAAGGAGTAATTGATGATATTCTAGAAACTCAGCAAGGTTGGTTTTTTAAAGGATTAAAAATTTTTCATAGAAATTTTAAATTAAAGTCTCTTATTTTTGGGTTAATTGCAGGAATATTTTTAATTTTAGACAGTTTAAATATTTTTGAAAAATCATTTAATTTTTGGGAAGTTATATTAGCTATTTTTGCATCATGGTTAATTGCTTCGGGGTTATCTGCAATTTTTTCAAGGAGGAAATAATATGGTTTTAGGAATAATTTCTATCTTAATAGGATTTTTAATATTTGCAAATTTAATTTTTAATATTTCTTTCACTTTGAGCATATTAATTGAATCAATATTAGCAATAATATTCATTTTTGACGGTTTGAAAATATTTAAAAAATTAAAAAGTGAAAATTTTGGGAATTTAATTTTTGGTATAATTCTAATAATTGATTTGCTTGATTTATTTAACTTTGATGCTTCCTTCGGAGAATTAATATTATTATTTATTGGGTCGCAGTTACTGGCTAATGGATTAATAGAATTATTCTTTAGAGAGAAATTACTAAAATTTTCACAAAATAAATTCATTCAAAACGAAAAAAACTTTGAATTAAAAAATGATTCTCCTCTAAAAATAATTGCTAATATAGATTGGAATAAATGTAATATAACCTCAACTTTTGAAAATGTTGTTAAAATTAACAGCGTATATAATAAATCTATTTTTAATCAAAAATCTATCTTTGAAAAAAATAATTTAATATTTGAAGAAAAATTAAGGATAAATTCTATTAATATTCCAGAAAGAGCTGAAACAGTTATTCACACTTCAGAGCATATAAATTCATCATTTGACATTTCAGCAAATGTAAGTGATGTCACTTTGGATTTGTATAATATTAAATCTAACTATATTAAAATAAATTCAAAAGCTTCAAAAATTCATTTGATACCATCTGCTAAAACTGATTCTATTATAGATATAAATATTCAAGTAAGTAATCTAACTCTAGAAATACCATCCAATGTATTTGTAGTAATTAATTATATTGGAGATCTAACTTTAAAAGATTTACAAAATTTTATTCAAAAAGATGATTCCACTTTGGTATCAAACAATTTTGAAAATTCACAATATACATGCGAAATAAACATTTCATCAGAGATGTCAAAAATTTCCTCTTTTATGAGTTAAAAATCATAGACAAATATATATTATGTGATATAATAATAAAAATATCATATAAGTAATATAAGGAGGAATTAAATGACATCAAAATCAAAGTCAATATTTCATCCTATAATTTTTTTACTCTTTTTTAGTATATCTTTATTCTCATTTTATTACCTAAACCAAAATAGATTCTTTCTATACACTAACTCGATTAAAAATTCTATAAGACTTTTAGTAAACACTATTTCTAATGAAATATCTTATGGATATTTTCAATGGAATGTTATGCTTGAAGCTATTGATAATAACGACATAAAAACATATAACGAACTATTCGATGAAATTAACTCTTTACACCCTGAATATATTGAAAAGATAAATATTATAGAAAGCAATAAAGTTGACTATTTTGATGATAAGTATTATTATATTCATGAAAATGATTCTCTTAAAATCATATTTAAAATATTTGATGATTATGGTGAAAAATATCTGAAAGATAAATTTGTGGAAATAAGTTTAAACTTTAAAAAATTATTAAATGATTTAGATACAAAAAATTCCATAAAACTTTCTAAAAATGGTTATGATTTCATATATGGTTTTAAGATTATTCCAATAAAATCCTTTTTAACTTTAGGACATTATATTAGTTCTCTTTCTATAGGTTTATTATTCGTATTATTATACATTTTAATTGCCTTTCATTCTATAAAACTTCATTACGAAACCATAGGATTATATAAATTAATCGATTTATATGAAAAACGAGACAAATATACAGCAAACCATTCAAAAAATGTTGCTATTATCAGTTATTTTTTAGGAAAAAAAATAAATTTAAAAAGAAATGAATTAAATACTTTAAAACATGCCGCTTTACTACATGACATTGGTAAAATAGGAATTCCTGAATATATTTTAAATAAAAACGGAAAATTAACTAATGAAGAATTTGAAATAATAAAAAAACATCCTAAAATAGGTGCTGAATTAATAAATGGTTTTGATGAACTAAAATATTTATCAAAATATATATTATATCATCATGAAAAGTTAGATGGTTCTGGATATCCCTACGGATTAGAAGAAAAAGATATTCCTATAATTTCTCAAATCATTACTATTGCAGATATATTTGAAGCTTTAATAAGTAATAGACCATATAGATACGGATTATCCCCAGAAAAAGCTTTAAAAATCATGGAAGAGATGCCTATTAATAAAAATATTTTAAATATATTAAAAAGCAATTATAACGAAGTATTAAAGCTTCTTCATAATATTAAAACATTAGAAGAATAATTACCGCATATGCGGTAATTTTTTTTAGGATAATGTAAAAAAAGAAAAGAAATATATTAATGAGTACTATCGCAGGAGGCGATTTAATGAATAGAGGATTATACATTTCAACAATGGGTATGTTATCTAATATGGCTCAACTGGACAAAATTTCAAACAATTTAGCAAATGCTAACACTGCAGGATATAAAAAAGATGAAATTATGTTCAAAGCATATCTCGAAAAGGAATTCAGAAATTATGACTCTACAGATATAAAAAAAGGAAATCATATTGGATATATGGAAACGGCCTTAATAGCAGATGAAACAAAACCAATTATCACACAAGGTCAAATAGAAGAAACAAATAATCCCTTAGATTTTGCTATCTTCGGAGATGGTTTTTTTAAAATTGAAAGAAATTCACAAATATATTATTCAAGAAATGGTGAATTTAAAAGAAATAATGAAGGATTTTTAATAACTTCTGAAGGAGATTTTGTTTTAGATTCAAATAATCAACGAATTCAAATTCCTGATAATTTCTCGGTAGATAGCGAAGGAACCATATATGATGGCTCTCAACCAACTGGACAAAAAATATCAGTTGTTAATCTTGAAAAACCTTCTAAATTCGGAATAAATCTCTTCACTGGAAATGAGGTAGCAGCAAGCAATTATAAAGTAATACAAGGTAGTATAGAAAAATCTAATGTTAATACTTTGAAAGAAATGATAAATTTAATTAATGCAAACAGAGCTTTTAGTATATTAGAAAAATCTGTTCAAACTCAGGATGCAATGACAGGAAAGGTCATCGAAAGCGCTCAAAGAATATAATAATATAATTTCAAGGAGGAAAAGAATATGTTAGTATCTCTTTATTCTGCATCAACTGGAATGATGGCACAACAAAGAAGACTTGATACAATTTCAAACAACTTATCTAATGTCGACACTACTGGTTATAAAGCTCAAAGGATTGAGTTTCAAGATTTATTATATACTCCAATAAAAGAAGCAGGAACTCCCACAGCTCAAAACTCCATGTTACCTACAGGAGAATATGTTGGTCATGGTGTAAGAATCGCAGCAACCAATAGATTATTTACACAGGGAAACATTGAACAAACAGGTGGAACATTTGATATGGCTATAATGGGTGATGGATTTTTTCAAGTTCAATTGCAAGATGGAAGAATTGCTTATACAAGGGATGGATCATTTAAAGTGGATGCTAATGGACGTCTAGTTAACTCAAATGGTTTGCTTTTAGTTCCAAATATTACTATACCCACAAATGCCGAAAGTGTTAATGTTTCTCCAGATGGTATAATAAGTGCAAAACTACCTGATGGAACTGTTCAGAATGTCGGTAATTTAACACTTGTAAGGTTTGTCAATCCAGCCGGATTAAAATCTATAGGAAATAATTTATTTTTATCTACACCTGCATCAGGAGTTGCCACAGAAGGAATTCCAAACCAAGATGGATATGGTTCTATAGAACAAGGCTCGTTAGAAAAATCTAATGTTGATGTTGTAAAAGAAATGGTTAATATGATTGTAGCACAAAGAACTTACGACTTAAATGCAAGAGCAGTTCAAACCGCTGATGATTTCTTAAGAACTGTTGGTACATTAAAAAGATAATGGAGGATAATTTTATGAATATAAATTGGAATATTGTAATCGATTATTCCTTAAGAATAGGCATTAGTATATTCATATTAGTTTTATCAAGGATTTTTTCTAAAATATTTTATTCTTCATTATTAAAAATTGCTGAAAAAACAGGGAGAAGTTTATCTTATAAAAATACTTTAAAGGTTTTAATAAACATCGCAGTATATACGCTGGGTGGGTTTATAATTTTATCTTTGATATTTAAAGATTTTATGCCATTCTTAACCGGATTAGGTGTATCTGGTGTTATAATAGCTTTTGCAGTTCAAGAACCTTTAGCAAACTTCATCTGTGGAATTCTATTAATGTTTTCAAAAGCTATTAAAGAAGGAGATGCTATAGAAGTAAATGGTATTTCTGGCAGTGTTTCTCAAATAGATTTAAATCATACTATTTTGAAAACATTTGATGGAAAACTAGTAAGAATACCTAATAAAACCATGTGGAGTAGTTCTATTACAAACTATTGGCCATCAGAAATTAGAAGAAGTGAAGTAAATGTAGGAGTTTCATATAATACAGATTTAAATAAGTTTTTAGACCTAATAACAAATTACTTAAACAGTTCAGATTCAATTTACATAGATGAAAATCATAAACCATTTGTTTTATTTTCTGGATTTGGAAGTTCCTCAATAGATTTTTCAATAAAATTTTGGTTAAAAAAAGAAGACTTTTTTGAAGGCACCAAGAAAATTGCAACAGAAATATTTGGATTATTAAATAATAATGCCATAGAAATTCCATTTACACAAATAGATATTAAAATAAAAGGAAATGGTTGATACCATTTCCTTTTATTATATAACAGCTACTTTAGCAAGCAATTGTGGATTATCTAATAAAATACCTGCACCTTGAGCAACACACAGTTGAGGATTTTCTGCAACTGTTGTTTTTACACCTGTTTTTTCTTCAAATAATTGTGCTAATCCTCTTAAATTAGCTGCGCCACCTGCTAAATATATTCCATTTTTCAATATATCAGCTGATAATTCTGGTGGTGTATTTTCCAGAACATTTTTTGTTTTTTGAATAATTTCATTTAATACTCCTTCTATTGCTTCATAAATATCATCTGAATTAATTGTTCTAGAAGACGGCATTCCTGTAGCAATATCTTGCCCTCTTATTTCCAATTCCAATGTTTCAATATCTTTATGAGCTTTTCCAATTTCTTTTTTTAAATATTCAGCTGTTGCTTCTCCTATTAAAAATTTATATTTTCTCTTAATATATTTTATTATTTCTGTATCCATAGCTTCTCCAGCTAATTTTATTGATTCAGAAATAACACTTCCACTTAAACTTATTACAGCAATATCTGTAGTTCCACCACCCAAATCAACTATAAGATGACCATTTGGTTTTGTTATATCAAGACCAATACCTATAGCAGCTATAATTGGCTCTAAAACCAAAAATGCCTTATTTGCTCCAACCTTTTCTGCAGAATCTTTTACCGCTCTTCTTTCAACATCAGTAGTTCTTGCAGGAATACCTATTACAAGATTAGGTTTAGAAGGCAAAAAACCTGTTTTTGCTTCTTTTATAAAATATCTCAACAATTGTTCTATCAACGAAGGATATGCAATTACACCATCTTGCATTGGATGGATTATTTCAACACCGTGAGGCGTCTTACCTATCATTGCTTTAGCTTCGTTACCAAAAGCTATAACTGTATCTGTCAATCTATCAACTGCTACAACTGAAGGTTCATTAACAATTATACCTTCATTCTTTTTATATAATATAAATGTAGCCGTCCCTAAATCTATTCCAAGATCATGTTTTGCCATATTCTTTCCTCCCATATCATTTTCAAGTAATATTATACAAGAAAATATATAAAAAAACAACTATTTGTTTTTTATAATATTTTTCCATGTTATTTCTATCCAATTTTGAAAATCATTATAAAAAGATAATGATTTATAATCAGCATAATTTGAATTGCTATTATTGAAAATATCTTCAAACATCATTCCAATCCCACTATATCCAGGGTAATCAATACCATCAATTCTAACAACAGAATTTATTATTGCTGAATTAATATAACTGCTTAAAAACTCTCCTGTGTTTAATATTAAATCATTGACATCTATCATATCTGTTGGTTCTGAAACATAGTTATTTCCATCATTTTTATATAAAGAATAGTCATATTTCACTCCAATAATATTATTTATTTTATTCCATATTTCTTTAAATTTAAACATATCGGCAACAGACAATGATAATCTGTTTAAAGGATATATATCTGAATAATAATATCTATAATCTTCCACTACTTTTTTTAAAAAAGATTTTATCAAATCATCCTCATCTAAATCATGAAAAAAATCATAATAAAATCCAAATCCTGCTATAGAATACACCGATCCAATAAAATAATCAACTAAATCTTTAAATTCATATATAATTTCTAAACTAGTCATATTACATGCATCAAAAGCAAGAATGTCAATCTTTGAGTTATATTTATTATTGTATTCATTAAGAACATCTCTTATATCTTTTATCCTTAAAACATTATTTGTTGTATCATCTTGTATAATAGCTTTAGGTTCTATTCCTTTTGATTCAAGTGCCCACCCATTACCATGATCCCACAAGTCTAATATTTTTACCGTGTTATTATTTTTTACTAATAATTTATCAATAAATTTAAATAATGTTTGTGTTGATGCTGAACTTAATTCGCTATCAAACCCTAATTCTAGTGGTAAAAATCTATGTTCAATATAATTTCCTTTAAATTTTGAAATGAATATTATTTCATCGCTTTTAGCATTTCTATCACCTAAAATTGCTACAGATATATCCATTGATGACTTTTCAATAGATGTTTTAATTTCATCTATATCTAAATCAAAAAAATAATCTGTTTCTTTACTTAAAGGATCCTCATATTTAACATCAAGATTATTATCCGCTCCACCATACAATAAAAATTGCAATTTTGGCTCTATCTTTTTTACAACATTTGTATATTGCCTATTTTTATAAAATTCTGTTGTTTTTACTGTTATATCATCATGTAAAATCAAATTTGTTTTTAGATTATAAATGATATCTCCTTCAAAAATATAAATCAATGAATTTCCATTATAAATCTCAACTTTAATTACTGGTCTTGCAAAATCCAAAACCAATGGCATCCCTTCTAGATATTCCCGTGTAACTAGTGGACTTTGTTTATTAAAAGTTACACATGAAGACATTGTTAAAATCAAAAATATTAATGATGAAAATAATAGAATTTTTTTCATTATAACACCCCATATTCACTAAATGGCGGCCTAAAGCCGCCATTTAATTAAGATGCATAAGCTACGCTTCTTTTTTCTCTTATAACTGTAACTTTAATAACTCCAGGATATTCCATTGTTTCTTCAATTTTAGCAGATATATCTCTTGCTAATTTATCTGCTAACGCATCATCTATTTTATCTGGTTGTACAATAACTCTTAACTCTCTTCCTGCTTGAATAGCATATGCTTTATCAACATGTCTAAAACCTTTTGCAATTTCTTCTAACTGTTCTATTCTTCTAATATAATTTTCAAGAGTCTCTCTTCTAGCCCCAGGTCTAGCAGCTGAAACTGCATCTGCTGCTCCTACTATTACTGCTTCTGGCGTCATAGGATCAACCTCATTATGATGATATTGTATTGCATTAACAACTTCTAATTTTTCATTATACCTTTTAGCTATCTGTCCACCAACAACTGCATGAGAACCTTCTACTTCATGATCAATAGCTTTTCCAATATCATGCAACAATGCTGCTCTTTTAGCTAATTCTACATTTAACCCTAATTCTGCAGCCATTAATCCCGCAAAGTTTGCTACTTCTATTGAATGCTCCAATACATCTTGACCATAACTCGTTCTAAACTTCAATCTTCCTAATAATTTTACTAATTCTGGATGCAATGGTTTAATACCAACTCTCATTACGGCTTCTTTTCCAGCTTCTTTGATTATATCTTCTAATTCTCTTTTTGTTTTTTCATATACCTCTTCAATTCTTGCAGGGTGAATTCTTCCATCTGCTACCAATGCTTCAAGTGTTCTTTTGGCAATCTCTCTTCTTAAAGGATTAAATCCTGAAATAACAACAACCTCAGGTGTATCGTCAATAATTAAATCACAACCAGTCATTTTTTCAAATGCTCTAATATTTCTTCCTTCTCTACCTATTATTCTACCCTTCATATCATCTGTAGGCAATGCTATAGTAGAAGTTGTAATTTCAGAAGTTACGTCAGACGCATATCGTTGAACCGCAATACTTACAACCCATTGTGCATGTTTTTTTGCTTCATCTTCATATTCCTCTTTAATTGCTTTATATGTTTGGGCTAATTCTAATTCATATTTTTCTTTAGCTTCATTTAATACTTTTTCCCTAGCTTCCTCCATTGTTAGATTAGCAATCTCATATAATTTGCTTTCTAATTCTGTTTTTAATTTTAATGTTTCTTCTTTTTCTTTATCCAATTTAGCTTTTAATTCTTCAAGATTTTGTTCTTTTCTATCTATCATCTCTTCTCTTCTGATTAATCTTTCTTCCATTGATTTTAATTCTTCTTTTTCAAGTTTGAGTTCTCTATTAAACTCTTCTTTCATTTTCTGTATTTCTTCTTTACTTTCAATAAGTGCTGATTTTACTATATTATCTGCTTCCTTCTCAGCATTCCTTAATATTTCATTTTTTTCTCTTTTTGCTATTTCTATTTCCATTTTTAATTGTTCTTTTTCTGACTTTAACTTTTCAATAAACTCTTTATTTCCTTTTTTTAGACCATTATTCAATCCAATTTTATATAAAACACCAGATATTATTGCCAAAACAACAACGATGCCTATATATATAACATCCATCTTATTCACCTCCAACTTCATCTAATACTTCTTCAATTAAATATGATTCAAATCCTCTTTTGTAAACATACTCCTTTATTTTTCTTTTATCTTTTTTTAACTTAATTTGTGATAAAACTATTTCACGAACAATTTCTTTCAAATTAACTTCATTTAACACTTTATTTATTGCTTTATAAACAACATCTTCATCAATATGGAATTTACTAATCAGTTCCATTTTTATAAAAAATGGCCCTTTTTTATTAATAGTTAATTTGTCATATGCATATAAATAAGCAAATAATTCATCATCTAACATTTTAAATTCTTTTAATTTTTTTATTACTTTATTAATTACCTTTTCATCAAATCCTTTTTCAAGAAGGCGTTTTTTTATTTCAAATTCTGATCTTGCCCTGAATTTTAGTAAATTTATAGCGCTTTTCTGCGCCATTTCTTCATCAAAAGGGTCAATCTGCTTTTTCTTTCTCATTATTAGAGCTAGAATCTCCTTTGTTTTTTATTTTTTCTTTTAAATCTTCAGGAATAATTAAACCCAATTTTTCTCTAATTCTGTATTCTATTTCGTCTAATAGATATTCATTTGATTTTAGGTATTCAAGTGCCTTTACTTTACCTTGTCCTAAACTTATTTCATTTCCTTCTAAATCAGTATATGAAAACCATGCTCCACTTCTCTTTATAATATCATTTGCAACAGCTAAATTAAAAATATCATTATCCTTAGCTAATCCTTTCCCATATATCATATCTATTTTTACTTCCTTAAATGGAGGCGCTACCTTATTTTTAACTACTTTAACATTAACCTCATTACCATATGCTTCTTTGCCTTCTCTAAGCGCTGTTCCTTTTCTAACTTCCATTCTTATTGTAGAATAGAATTTTAATGCTACTCCTCCAGCTGTAGTTTCAGGATTTCCATATACAACACCTATTTTCATACGTGTTTGGTTAATAAAAATTACAATCGTTTTTGATTTGTTTATACTACCAGCTAATTTCCTCAACGCTTGTGACATTAATCTAGCTTGTAATCCCATATGTGAATCGCCCATACTACCTTCAATTTCTGCTCTTGGAACTAACGCTGCAACAGAATCTACTACTACAAGGTCTACAATATTTGACCTTACAATACTATCTACTATTTCCAAAGCTTGTTCGCCAAAATCTGGCTGAGAAAGTATTAAAGTATTTGGATTTACACCTAATTTTTTGGCATATTCTAAATCAAGAGCATGTTCAGCATCTACAAATGCTGCAATTCCTCCCCTTTTTTGAACTTCAGCAATAGAGTGCAAAGCAAGGGTAGTTTTACCACTTGACTCATTTCCATATATTTCTATAATCCTTCCTCTAGGATATCCTCCTACACCTAATGCAGCATCAACTGATAAAACTCCACTTGGAACTATATCCAATTTCCTTTCCTCTTCTAACCCTTTACCCAAAATCATTATAGATCCTTCGCCATAATTTTTTTCTAATTCTTTAACTAATTTATCTAACATATCTTCTTTATTTATGGCGGATTTTTTTTCTGGTTTTTTAGCCATTAATAATCATTCCTCCCTCAAAATCAATAGTATACATTTTTTTGTATATTGGACCGTTTTTTGTTAAAGTTGATGAATATATATGAACCGAATTTACAGGAACAATAACATTCTTAACATCTAAAACTCCAATAAGTTTTTCCCAAAAATCTGGTGCTTTTTTTATCCTTCCTACAGTTAAATGCGGATGAAAATTTATTTCACTATCAGGAATCTGTATATTTGATAACTTCAAAGACTTTATTGTTTCATTATGCAATTGTTTTAGAGTGTTTCCACCTTCTACACCTAACCAAACTACTCTTGGGAAATTGTTTGTTTTAAAATATCCAACTCTACTTACATTAAATGCAAATGTTGGAAATCCTGTTATCCTTTCTTCCATTCTTTTTGCTACTTCTGTAATTTTTGAAATATATGTATCCCCCATAAAATATAAAGTTAAATGAATATTTTCGGGTTTTGTCCAGTTACCTTTAAACCCCATTCTTTCAAGTTTTATTATTGTGTCTCTCAAAATATCTTTAACACTTTGATTGACGTCAAGGGCTATAAATGTCCGTAGATGTTTATTCTTATTATTCATTGTTTACTCCCCCTTAAAATAGGCCATGTTTTTTGCCAAATAGTTATACCCCGAGAAAATAGAAGAAAATGCTGTTAATAAAATTAATATAAAATTAAAATTCCCCAAAAATGAAAATGTCGGCGTCAAATAAAGTGATGCTATTAAAATTGTTTGTAAAAATGTTTTTATTTTTCCCCATTTATCTGCAGCTACAACTACATTCTTATTAGCCAGATACATTCTTAACCCACTAATAAAAATATCCCTAACAATAATAATAGCAACAAACCATCCTGGCAATTTATGAACTTCTAGAAAAACGATAAATAGTGCATTTATTAAAATTTTATCTGCAATTTGATCCATGAATTTCCCAAAATCGCTAACAAGATTATATTTTCTAGCAATATATCCATCTAATAAATCGGTTAATGATACTAAAATATATACAAAAAAAGCCAATAAATAATATTTTTCATTATAAGTAATCATAAATATAGGAATCGTTGCTAAAATTCGTATAAAAGTCAAAATATTAGGTACAGTCCAAATTGTCATTTTGCTATACCCTCCAAATCATATTCGGATGAATTTACTATCTCAACCTCTATAAATTCTCCTATTCCTAATTTAGATTCAGATTTAAAAAATACAGACCCATCGATCTCTGGTGCATCAGAATATGCCCTACCTATATAGACATCATTTTCATACTCTTCTACTAAAATTTTTAATGTTTTTCCAACAAATCTTTCTAATTTTTCAGAAGATATTTCCTTTTGTAATTCCATTAATTCTTCCATTCTTTTCTCTTTTGTTACTTCATCAACTTTATTAGGTAACAAATATGATGGAGTACCTTCTTCATCAAAATACGTGAAAGCGCCTAATCTATCAAATTCCACCTCATCAACAAAGTTCATTAACGCTTCAAAATCCTCATGTGTTTCACCAGGAAATCCTACAATTATAGTTGTTCTAATAATTGCATCAGGATTTTTCCTTATCTTGGAAATAATCTCCTTCAATTGTTGTTTTTTTCTAACTCTTCCCATTAGATTTAACACATTATCTGAACCGTGCTGCATAGGAATGTCGAAATATTTTACAACTTTATCAAGCGTATTTATAGCTTCTATAATTTCATCGTTTACAAAATCCGGATGCAAATACATCACTCTTATCCAGAAATCACCTTCAATAGAATTGATTTCTCTCAAAAGTTCTGGTAATGCTTGTTTTTTATATAAATCCACTCCATATAAAGTATTGTCTTGAGAAACTAAAACTATTTCTTTAACTCCATTATTTATTAGAAACTCTGCTTCTTTTTTTATATCCTCAATTTTTCTACTTACAGGTTCTCCCTTAAAATAAGGAATTGAACAAAAAGCACATTTTCTATTACATCCATCTGCAATTTTGATATATGCAAATGGTTTATTTTGAACTATTCTATAATTGCATTCATATACATCATATGGTTTTGGCAATTTAAAAAAGTAATTCTTTTTTTCAATTGCATCAACAATTTTTTCTGGAGGCACTACTCCTATTAACCCGTCAACCTCTGTCAATTCTTTTTTTAAATCATCATAATATCTTTCAACAAGACATCCTATAGGTATAATTTTCATATTAGGGTTATTTTCTCTTATCGAAACTAAATTAAAAATTTCATTAATTGACTCTTCTTTAGCCGGTTCAATAAAACCACATGTGTCTACTATAGAATAATCAGCATCATTAGGATTATCAGTCAATTCATACCCTTTTTGTAAAAAAATACCCTTTAAAACATCCATATCTGCCTCATTCTTTGGGCAGCCCAATGTTAAAATATATACTTTTTCTTTCATATTCTCCTCCCAAAATAAGTCTAACTATAATTATAACATATTTTTTATACTTCGCTTATATTTTATAGAATAAAAAATAAAAAATTTACATTCTAAAAAAAATAGTGAACTATGTTCACTATGGATACAACAAAATATTCAAATAAAAATAATGGAATTTCTAGAATATCATGAGTGATTGTTATTCAATATCAATTTTACTTTTCTAAAATTAAACTTATTATTGTACCACTATTTTTTATTGAATTTACTTTTAACCTTGCATTTTGAAAAATAATAAATCGTTCTAAAAATACAGTTCCTAATCCAGTTCCAAAATCTTTAGTTGTAAAAAATGGTTTTAAAAAATTTTCTTTTTCTTCAGACGACATTCCAATACCATTATCATAAATCATTATTTTATAATATTTTTTCTTTTCTAATAATTTTATTACCAAACAGCTTTTTCCTTTTTTTATTAAAACAGCATCAATAGCATTTTGAATTACATTAAATATTGCCGATTTAAATATCCAAATATCACTTTTTATATTGATATTTGTTTTTTCTTCAAAAATAAATTTAATCTCTGGATACGTTTCTTTAAAGTTATTAATTATTTCTTTCATTATTTGATTTACATTAAAAATCTTTATTTCTTCTGTCATTTTAAACAATTGTAATGTTTCTTGAACAATTTTTTGTATGTTCTCTATTTCATTACTTACCTGAATTAAATATTTTTTATCTTGTGTAATTTCATACATTTGAAATGTCATTTTTAATCTCGCTATTGGTGTTTTTAACCCATGGGCCGCGTCAGCCAATATTTCTCCTAGCCGAGCAAAGTGCCTTGCATTTTCCAAATTTCTTTTTAACTTTTTATAATACGTAACATCATTAATAGCTATAATAATAAAATTACTCTTCTTACTTACAATTAATTGCAAATTCTTTTTTAATTTTTTTGAATATATCTCATACAGCCCAGATTCAAGCGTTATTTTTATTCCACTTTTAATAAAAATATCCGATAATTGCATCCCATATTTTAATTGAATATTATAAATTATTTCTTTTGCTTTTTGATTAGATTTTTGCAAAATCCCATTTTCATCAAACACTAAAACTCCAGAACCTATATTATCAAATATTGCATTAAATTTATCATAATATTCTTTTAACCCTTCTCTTTCTTTAGATAATAAAATTGCATAAGTCCTTAACATTTCATCTAAATCTCTAAATATCCCCGAATATTCAAGATTATAATATTTCGTTGAATAAGCATTTCCTTTATGCAATATTCTTAAAAGTCTTTTTTCAACAAAAAAATAAATCAAAAAATACATAACAAAAAAATCAATTGGTAACAAATACCAATAATGTAAAATATTAAGAATATACAACAATATAAATAATATTACCATATGAAAAATAGCTATCTTCGTTGATAAATCCCAACCTAAGAATTTTCTTTTCTTAATATTATCTCAGCTCCCTCACTTTCTAATTCCAAAACATCTTTAGCACTTCCTTGATTAATTGCTATTTCTAAAAAACCTGTACTTTCGGGATGAATCAATAATTCACCTGGCAATACATCACTAAAAATTCTTTCATAATATGCTTTAATTTTTCTATCCTCTAAATGGATTATTATTTCATCATCTTTTTTAAATAATGTATCCCCTAATTCTGCAGGTATATTTGTTTGTATATTTCCAAATGTATCAAAAAATATAATTTCTCCTTCTATACTTTCATTTTTTATCTCTGGTTTTTTATATCTAAATAAATTAATATCGTCTAATTCAGGACCAAACTCTTCTAAAGGAACACCTTTGGATAAGTATGCTGCTGCTGGAGAGAAAATATCTCTACCATGAAATGTTGTTGAATACTGTTTTTTAAAAAAATATTTCTCATTACTTATTTCTACCAACTTATCAATTCCATATTCTTCTGCAACTAAGGTCAGGAGCCCGTTATCTGGTGCAATAAAATAATAATTCCTCTTTTTTGCTTTCATAATAACAGGCTTTCTATTACTACCCACTCCTGCATCTATAACACTCAAAAAGATTGTCCCTTCGGGAAAATCTTTTGAAAATCTATGCAATATATATGCATTTACTTTTGGATCAAATTTTTTAGTTTCATGTAAAACATCTATTATTTCTGCATTTTTATTAATAGTTTTCATTACACCTTTACAAACGCCCACATAATGGCTATCATTTCCCCAATCAGTGAAAAAAGCTATCATTTAAATACCTCCCCCAGGATAATCCTCTCTTTTTTTATTTATATTTAATAATTTCAAATCCCCCTCTGTTGATTTTAATCTAATAGTTTTATATTTCAAATCATGATATGTTGTAATTCTTCTAATTGTTCTTGTTTTATATCTCATTACAATACTTTCTGTTATAGCTTTCCCTTTATAAAAATGAACGCCTTTTAAAAAGTCTCCATCTGTCACACCCGTAGCTGAGAAAATAACATTCTCACCACCAGCCAAATCTTCTGTATAATATACCTTATTTAGATCCCAACCTTCTTCAATTAATTTATCTTTTTCTTCATTTGATTGAGGATATAATTGAACTTGTAATTCTCCACCTAGTGTCCTTAAAGCTCCTGCTGCTAGTACCGCTTCGGGCGATCCTCCTATACCTATATATATATCAACTCCACTATCCGGCATAGCTGTAGCTATTGCTGCAGCTATATCTCCATCACCTATTAATTTTATTCTTGCACCTACTTCTCTAATCTCATCGATAATTTTGCTATGTCTATCTCTATTTAAAACAACTACAGTTATCTCACTAACTGGAACTTTCAAAGCTGCTGCTGCTACTCTTAAATTCTCTCTTATAGAACTTCTAATATCCAACAGTCCTTTTAAATCAGGCCCAACCGCAAGTTTATATGAATAAAATGTTGGTAAATATGCCAACTTACCTCTTTCTGCTAGCAACATAACACTTATTGCATTTGGTAATCCATAAGCTACTAACCTTGTACCATCAATAGGATCTACCGCAATATCATATTCATCATCATCTTCATTCCAAGTACCAACTTTCTCGCCTATATATAGCATTGGCGCCTCATCTTTTTCACCTTCACCTATTATAACTGTACCCTTTATTTCAATATAATCCAACATTCCCCTCATTGCGTCCACAGCAGCTTGATCCACCGCATTCTTATCTCCCATACCCAAATGCAAACTGCTTGTTAATGCTGCTGCTTCAGTAACTCTTACTAAATCAAGTGTTATTTCCCTATCAATTTTATCTTTCATGAAATCCCCCCTAACTATATTTTTTATATTATTTCTCCATTATTATTATACTAAAAAATACTTCTTTTTAAAATCTTCGTTTAATGCAATATTATCTAAATATAACTATTTAAACTCAATGATAAAAATTATGAAACAATTTTCACACTTTGAAATATATATATATTATGATACAATTTAATTGAAAAAACTATTTGGAGGGGTGATTATCATGGAAATAAAAAAACTAAAAGATAAACTTTTTAGAAAAAAAATAACCACATGGGAAAAAAGAGATAAAAAAATCATAGACAGTTATTCAAAAGAATATAAAAAATTTATAAATTACTCAAAAACAGAAAGAAAAGCCATTGAATACACCGTAAAAGAATTGGAAAAACATGGATTTAAACCTTTAGATTTTTACTTAAATAAAGG
This sequence comes from Marinitoga arctica, assembly GCF_054657315.1. NCBI lineage: Bacteria > Thermotogati > Thermotogota > Thermotogae > Petrotogales > Petrotogaceae > Marinitoga > Marinitoga arctica. The sequence goes on from NZ_BAAHYY010000006.1 coordinate 74,309, forward strand.
TAAAATTGAAGATGGAGACAAAGTATATTATATTAATAATTCAAAAGCAATTTTTGCTATTAAAATAAAAGGTAGTTTAAAAAACGGTATAAATATAGTCGGTGCTCATGTTGATGCTCCAAGACTTGATTTAAAACCAGAACCCATTATAGAAGATACAGGCGTAGCTATGGCAAAAACTCATTATTATGGTGGCGTGAAAAAATATCAATGGTTAAATATTCCTTTAGAATTGCATGGAGTAGTAATAAAGGGTGATGGAACAAAAATAGATATTTCAATTGGAGATAATCCAGATGACCCCGTATTTGTAATTTCAGACTTATTACCACACTTAGATAGAAGAAAAGGAGATGTCTCAGAAATATTTAAAGGAGAAAGTTTAAACTTATTATTAGGAACAATTTCTATTTCTTATGATGAGGAAGTAAAAGATGGCATTAAATTAAATATTTTAAAAATTTTAAATGAAAAGTATGGAATCGTAGAAGAAGATTTAATTTCTGCTGAATTGGAGGTTGTACCTTCTTTACCTGCAAGAGATGTTGGTTTAGACAGATCATTAATAGCCGCATATGGCCATGATGATAGAATTTGTTCTTATACTTCTTTAACGGCATTAATTGAATCAGAACCAAAAATAAGAAGTGCTGCTATTATTTTAACAGATAAAGAAGAAATTGGAAGTGACGGAAATACAGGTGCGAAACATCATTTCTGGATTAAAGTTGTTAGAAAATTATTACATTTAGAAGGTAGCACTAATATAGAACTAGATATGGACGATACATTGTTAAATTCAACATTACTTTCAGCTGATGTTACTGCAGCATTTGATCCTAATTTCAAAGATGTTCATGACCCTGCAAATGCTCCAAAACTCGGTTATGGGATTGCTATTGCAAAATACACCGGCGCTCGTGGAAAATCATCCACAAATGATGCAAATGCAGAGGTATTTGGAAAATTAAGAAAAATATTTAATGAAAACGATGTAATATGGCAAACAGGAGAATTAGGAAAAGTTGACCAAGGTGGAGGCGGAACAATCGCTAAATTTTTTGCAGAAAAAGGGTTACATGTTATAGATGCTGGGGTACCACTTTTAGGCATGCATTCTCCTTATGAATTAGCTTCAAAAGGAGATTTATACGAAACTTATTATGCATACAAGGTATTTTTGAATAACAACTAATTATTGGAAGTGAAATTTTGAAAATCTTTGCTGGCTCTCCCATTCATTTAATGGAGTTTGAAAATGATAATATAAATATAAATATTACATCCCATTCCTGGTCTTTCTTGGACCAGAGTGGGGTTTCTGTTATATTAAATAAAGACAATGTTAATATTTTTAATGGTTTATCAGAAGAAAATTTAGTTTCATTTGAAGATAGAATAATAAATTTAAATAATGAAAATAAAATCTTTTTCTTATTACAACAAGAAGGGTTTAAATTTGAAAACTATTTTTATGCCAAAATTAGAAATATCAATTTAATAGTAATGAGAATTGACTTATTAAGTAAGTCATCATATAATTATCTTTTAAATGTGATTTTATCAAATATGTTTCTTGTAAATATACCAATTTTATTATTTAAAATATACCAAGAAAAACACGAAATTTCTTATTTTTATCCCAATAAAAATGAACCTATTATTTTTAAAGATTCTCCTTATGCTTATATGGATATTAAAAAAAATAAAGAAAATATCATTATGCTTCATGGTTTTTATAGAAACAAACTTCGTAACAAATTATCTTCTTTTGTAAAAAAAGTAGGTGGGTTCAACGAAAAATTTTATTGACATATTAACTGAAAAATTGCTATTTAAAAAATTAAAGCATTATTATTACAATTTACCTAATGAATCATCATATGATGATTCTAACTTATATTTAATTAATTTTGGAACAATGTCATTAAAACTATTGAAAATAAAACATATATTTAAATTTATATCTCATTTGCATAGTTTTTCTAAATTTAGCAATAAAATAGGATTTATTGTATTAAACAATTTTTCAAAAAAATATATAAAATATATTTCTGAAATTGCAGAAATATATAGTGTACCTCTTTTGATTTTATATAAAAATAAACTTTATCTAATAAAAGAAAATACAATTAAAAAAATTAAAAATAATAATATTACCTATTTTAAAACATCTAATTTTTACTTTTTAACCAATTCATCTGAATTATTATATCAATTATTAGATATAAGAATTGAAAATCCTTATTTTATTGTTATAAATAACATTTCTTGTAAAATAGAAGATTATGAATTAAATTCTATTTCTACAGCATTATCTACATATATAATTTCTTTTGATAATAATAATCTTTCTATTTATAAACCTGAAAACAATAAAGTTGTTAAATATAAATTAAAAGAACATATTGTATTAAAATTTAATCTGAAATCGCTTTCAAAATTTAAAAATGGAATAACCAAATTTGATGAAAAAAAAGCCGAAATTTTATTAAAACATTTATAAAGTCAAAAATAATTATAACCTACTTTTTTTCATATTTTTGGTCAATTCATTATAGAGGGTTTTTTACCCTCTATTTTTATTAATAAAAAATCCTACAATTAGTTACAAAAAGTACAAAATATAATTTGACTTTTTTTATCATATTTAGTATAATGTAAGTAGAATAAATACGATAAAAAAGGGAGGAATTAAAATGTTGTTAGAGGTGAAAAATTTAAAAGCAAAGGTTATAGAAGATAACAAAGAAATTTTAAAAGGTGTAAATTTAGATATTAATGCTGGAGAAACTCATGTTTTAATGGGGCCTAACGGATCTGGTAAATCTACATTATCAAATGTTATAATGGGTTCTCCTAAATTCGAAGTAACTGATGGTGAAATTTTATTTGAAGGTGAAAATATATTAGATTTAGATACAAATGAAAGAGCAAAAAAAGGGATATTTTTAACATTTCAACACCCACAAGAAATCGAAGGGGTTAAAATGAGACAATTTTTAATAAACGCATATAGACATATGCATCCTGAAGAAAAAATTTCCCCTATAGAATTAAACAAAAGGTTAAAAAAATTATGTGAGGATATAAATCTCAAACCAGAATTTTTAGATAGATATGTAAATTCCGGATTTTCCGGTGGAGAAAAGAAAAAAAGTGAAATATTACAATTATTCTTTTTAAAACCAAAATTAGTTATTATAGATGAAATAGATTCAGGACTTGATGTTGATGCTTTGCGTGATGTTGCAGACGCTATAAATAAATTAAGATCAGATGATATGAGTATATTAATGATTACACATTATCAGAGAATATTAAAATATTTACATCCCGATTATGTTCATGTATACGTTGATGGAAAAATTGTATACACTGGCGATGCTAAACTTGCAGAAGAAATTGAAGAAAAGGGATACACAGTATTAAGTGAGTATACTGATGTTGACGCAAATACTGTGAAGGAGTGGTAATATGAAAGATGTTAATGAAATAAATTATGAAGATTTAATGATAAATCAATCTAAATTTGATTTTAGAAATGAAGCAAAATATGCATATAAAACACCACCAGGATTAAATGAAAAGGTTATAAGAGAAATTTCAGAAGCTAAAAACGAACCAAAATGGATGTTAGAACACAGATTACAGGCTTTCAAAATTTTCGAAAATTATCATGAACCACATTTTGGTGTTGATATAAGAAAATTAGATCTAAGTAAAATCGTTGCATATATGAAACCAGATGCTAAAAAATCCGCATCCTGGGACGAAGTACCAGAAGAAATAAAAGATACCTTTGAAAAACTTGGAATTCCAGAAGCTGAAAGAAAAGCATTAGCTGGCGTTGGGGCGCAATACGATTCAGAAGTTGTATATCAACACATTCAAAAAGAATTAAATGATTTGGGTGTTGTCTTTTTAGATATGGAAACAGCTGTTAAAGAATATCCTGACTTAGTTAAGGAATATTTCATGAAATTAGTACCTTCACATAACCATAGATACGCTGCTTTACACGGCGCATTATGGAGTGGTGGTTCTTTCTTATATGTTCCAAAGGGAGTTAAAGTTCCTTTACCTTTACAAGCATATTTTAGGATGAATAATCCCGGAATGAGTCAATTAGAACATACATTAATCATTGCAGATGAAGGAGCAGAAGTTGAGTTTATTGAAGGTTGTTCAGCTCCATTTTATAATGTTACTAATTTACATGCTGGTATGGTTGAAATATATGTAAAAAAAGGCGCTAAAATGAAATACTCCACAATTCAAAATTGGAGTAAAAATACATATAATTTAAATACAAAAAGAGCAATAGTTGATGAAGATGGATCTATGGAATGGGTATCAGGATCTCTTGGTAGTTTTAAAACCATGTTATATCCTATGACCATTTTAAGGGGAAAAGGTGCTAAAAATAGTTCTGTAACTTTAACATATGCAGGTCCAAATCAACATCTAGATACTGGTTCAAAAGTATTTCATTTAGCACCATACACAAGTTCTATTGTAAATGCCAGAAGTATTAGTATAGGTGGCGGATGGGCATTTTATAGAGGTTGGGTGAAAATTGGAGAAAATGCTAAAGGTGCTAAATCTGCAGTAGAATGTAATGCTTTAATGCTTGATAACAAATCAAAGAGTGATACTGTTCCTTTAATTGAAGTATTAACTGATGATGCTGATGTAGGACATGAAGCAAAAATCGGAAGAATTTCACAAGATCAAATTTACTATTTAATGTCTAGAGGATTATCAGAAATTGATGCTAAAAACATGATTGTTAGAGGTTTCATTGAACCGTTAGTAAAAGAATTACCTTTAGAATATGCATTAGAATTAAATAAATTAATTAATTTAGAAGTAGAATCTTCTATAGGATAGATTAAAAAGTATTCAAAAATTTATAATTAAATTTATCACCGGAGGTGTATCTATGTATGAAAAAGCTCTTATTTTAAGACATGATGATTTTTTCGCAACAGAATGGCAAGTGCCAGAAATAGAATCTAAAAAAGATTATGGTATAATTGAAATAGATGAATCAAAAAAGGTTTTTACAAATAATGAATTAAATAAATTTAGATTAAATAGATTTGAAGAGTATAAAAAAATGGGATTCCCTAAATGGAAAAGAGCTAAATTAAATGGTTTTGATCCAATACCTTTTATCTCAAAATTTAACTCTCTTTCATCAGAAAATCTAAAAAGTTTAAATGATCTTGATGATGAAGGAATTGAAATATTAAATGATATGGACTTTGATGGATCTCATAGAAAATTCTTATTAATGTCTGACATATTTTTCAATAGTGGATTCTATTTAAAAACAGAAAAAAACCAAGAACACTCTGTTTATACAACAGAATCAATAATCGACAATAAAAACCCTTTATATGATTTAGGCATAATAAATTTAGCTGAAAATAGTAAAGCTACATTAATACGATTTGTTAAATCAAAAGGTAATAGCTCTAAAATATCTTCTTTACGGGGAAGATTGAGCAAAAATTCAGAATTGACTATCATAAACATAAATTTATTTGATAATGATATCTCAACAGATAATATTTTTCTTGATATAGGTGAACAATCTAATGTAATTATATATGATATTAACATTGGAGGAAAGGTCACTGCTCCTCATATTATTGTAAGAATGGCTGAAGAAAAAGGTAATATAAATATTTATCCTTACTATTTAACTCAAAATGAAGAAATTATAGATATGTTCTATTTAATAAGGTATTATGCTCCAGAAACATTTGGTCATATATTGGGACATGGTGTTTTAATGGATTCTTCTAGAGTAATATTTAGAGGTAATCTTGATATAAAAAAAGGAGCTAAAGAAGCTAACGCCAATGAACAAGATTTTAATCTTATACTTTCAGATAAAGCAAAAGTAATGGCCTATCCTTCACTATACGTAGATGAAAACGAAGTTACTGCTGGACATGCAGCAAGTATTGGAAGCATTGAAGAGGATCAATTGTATTATATGATGACAAGAGGTTATAGTAAAAATGAAGCTAAAAAGGAAATTGCTTTTGGTATTTTTGAACCATCTATAGAATTTGTAAGTAAATACAATACTAAATTAGCGGGGGAATTAAGAGATGTTATACAAAAAAGATTTGATAGAGAATTTTCCAATTCTTGATAGAAAAATTAATGGAAAAAATTTAGTATATTTTGATAATGCTGCTACTACATTAACACCTGTTAATGTTACTAATGCTATAAAAGATTTCTATGATTATCATAACGCAAATGTGCACCGTGGGGCACATTTGCTTTCTAATGAAGCTACTGAAATGTATGAAAATGCAAGAAAAGTTGTAGCAAAATTTATAAATGCTAAAACACAAGAGACAATTTTCACAAAAGGTACAACTGAATCTATTAATCTATTTGCTTATTCAATTGGAAAGAGCGGGTGGCTTGAAAATGGAGAGGTTTTAATTACTTCAATAGAACATCATTCAAACTTCGTTCCATGGCAACAATTAGCTAAAACTTTTAATTTCAATGTGAAATATTATAATCCAATAGATGGTATTTTTAAACTTGATGAATTTTTATCCAATATAAACGAAAAAACTAAGTTAATTAGTGTAACTGGTCTTTCAAATGTCACTGGTCAATTAATTCCTATAAAAGAAATCATTGATTATGCCCATGAAAAAAATATTTTAATTCATATAGACGGAGCCCAATTAGTTCCACATTTTGGTATTGATGTTAATGAAATGGATATTGATTTTCTTTCTTTTTCTGGACATAAAATGCTGGGCCCTATGGGAATAGGTATTTTTTACGGCAAGAAAAAATTGTTAAAAAAACTTCCTCCTTTTCATTATGGCGGGGAAATGATAAACTGGGTGAGCATTGAACAAACTGATTTCGCCGAACTGCCAGAAAAATTTCAAGCTGGAACACCTAACGTTGGTGGCGCTATAGGATTAAAAGCTGCTATTGAATACATAAATAAAATAGGAATGGATAATATAAAAAAACATTCTGAAAAATTAACAAAATATGCTATAGAAAAAATCAAAGAATTGGATTTCGTAAAACTATACGGACCAGAAGATAGAATTTCAATAATTACATTTAATATTGATAATATCCATCCACATGATGTTGCACAAATTTTAAGTGATAAATTCGGTGTGGCTGTTAGAAGCGGTCATTTGTGCGCTCAACCACTTTTAAAGCAATTAGGTACAAAATCTGTTTGTAGAGCAAGTTTTTATTTTTATAATACAGAAAAAGAAGTTAATAGACTAATTGAAGGTTTAAAATATATTAAGGAGTGGTTTAAATGAGCTTGGAAGATTTATATTCAGATATTATATTAGATTATGCAAGAAATCCTCAATTTCAAGGCGAAATCCCTGAAGCAACCATAAAAGAAGATGGAAAAAACTTATCTTGTGGAGATGAAATAACTCTTTTTTTAAAAATAGAAGATAATATAGTAAAAGAAGCAAAATTTAGTGGTCATGGATGTATAGTAAGTCAATCATCCGCTGCCCTATTATGTGAAACTATAGAAGGAAAAACATTAGACGAAGTAAAAAAAATATTGGAAGAAGTAGAAAAAATGGCACAAGGTGATGAATTCAATGAAGATGAAATTGGTAATGTTGCTATATATTCAGAAATTTCTAAATTTCCAGTAAGAGTAAAATGTTTTACACTAGCGTGGCATACTTTAGAAAACTCTTTAGATGAATTAGAATAAAACTCCTTAGGGAGTTTTTTTATAGTAAAATTATGGTAAAATTTTAATTAAAAAGAGAATATGTTTCATTATTTTGCTATAATATAATTTGAAAATTAAAAATCGGGGGTTGATTATTATAAAAGAAGAAAATCTTTTAAATTTATTTTCTAGTATCTTGAAAAAAATCTCTGAGCAAAATTTTTCCAATTTTTATGATATGCAAAATATATTTGAAACCATTCTATTTAACCTGATTTCCATGAATAAAAACCTGACTACAGGAAGTATTATTTTGCGTGATATTGACGGATATTATAAATATATTGCCGTCAAAGGTCATAATATGGAATTTTTAAAAAAAATAAGCTTTAGTTCTGAAAATATATATAAAGAAAAATTCCATAGCACTCATATTATAAAAACAAAAGTTGAAAGAGAAGATCCTGAACAATTAGAACTATTAGTTAAAGGTGGAAACCTATTAAAAATAAAAACATATTTATCTGTACCTATAATTATGAACGATAAAAATATAGGTTTTTTAAATATAGATAATTACACTGATAAAAATATCTTTACCGATGAAATTATTTCATTATCAAAAAGTTTCGCTAATTTTATAAGTATAGCATATTCCTCAATATTAAAAAGAAAAAAATTGCTTAACAAAGCGTTTTTATTAAAAAAATCAAATATCGAAAATAATGGTACTTATACTAAAGATTTCATATTTGAAAAAGCAGAAGAGTTTTTTAACTTATATGAAGAATTTATATTTTTGACTGCACGTTATAAAAACTTTTTAGATGATCAAAATGTTTTAAGTTGTTTAATAGATAGAGTAAATAATTTATTTCCTGACGATTATATTTCTTTTGAAAAGGATACATTCTTTATATTGTCCAACTATATATCAGAATATTTTTTCAAAACAGAAGTAAAAAAAATCCTTTCAAAACCTATTTTCTGGGAAAACAAAATCATTCCAAATTTTGAATACTTTTTATATAAAATACCAGAAGATATTAAAAATATTAATGAATTAAAAGAAGTTATATTACTTTAATAATAGAGCCCACAAGGGCTCTATTATCTTATATATTTTTTTAATAATTTCAATAATATATCAAGTTCTTCATTTAAATCCAATTCTCCACTAATTATTTCAATATTCCTTTCAGGAAACCATTCTTTTAATTTTAAAAATCCTTCTCTTGTTTTCTCAAAAAAATCTTTCCCTTCTCTCTCTATTCTATCTTTAGTTTTATTAGCCATTCTTTTAAAAGAAGTTTCAACAGAAACATCAACCACAATAGTCAAATCAGGCATTATGCCATCAAGAGCATGTTTATTTATCTCATAAACTTCCTTCCAACCTAATTCTCTTGCATATCCTTGATATACTATTGAAGAATCCACAAATCTATCTAAAATAATAATTTTATCCTTATTTGGTTTAATTAATTCTTCCACTAATTGGGCTCTACTAGCTGCAAATAATAAAGCTTCGCTAACATGACATATATTATAATTTCCTAAAAGTAATTCCCTTATTTTTTCGCCTAATTCTGTACCTCCTGGTTCTCTATTCCAAATTACCGAATAATTCTTTAATTCAAAATATTCTTTTAATTTTTTTGATAATGTTGACTTTCCAGAACTCTCTATTCCCTCAAAAGTTATAAGCATAATTACCTCCTTATTTTCCACTACTTTTAAAAAAAACAGGGGGATATACTTTTAGATTTTCTCCACCGTTTTTCCTAAGAACACCTCCTATTAATTGAGCAGTCCCATTTTCATTACCATAAGCAATATACATTTCCTGAAGCATAAATTTATATTTTTGAGCTAAATTTAAAAAAGTTATAAAATACGTTGGATGATAAACAAAAATCATTCTTTTTTTATTTTTCAATGCATAACTTGCTGCTTTAAAAAATTTCTCTAAACTTTTTTCATTAAATGTTCTAGCAGTTTTACGATCTTCAAATGGACTTTTTAAAGATTTTTCTGAATAATGTGGTGGGTTTGTTATAATACAATCTATAGATTCTCTATCTATATAAATTTCTATATTATCAACATCATCATTTATAAATTTTACTCTATCTTCAAGATTATTGTTTTTAACATTAATAATAGAATATTCATATGGTTCTTTTTGCAATTCAAATCCTACAATTTCAATATCTTTATATATTTTTGCCAGAGCAAGTGATACACTACCAATTCCAGAACCCAGCTCCAATATCTTTTTTTCATTCTTCAAAAATTTAGAAATTTCAATAAGAAATGTTGTTCCATGTGTTGGCAAATGAAATTTATTAGGTGATTCTAAATTTAATTCTCTAAAAATTTTATCCAAATTCACTTTACCACCACACTTGTATTCTCAGTAATTGTACCTACTCTTGTTTCATATAATATACTTCTAGAATAATCAGAAATATCCATTTTATCAATTGTTGATTTCATCATTTTAGACCATGAAAATCCTTTTTGAATTATATTCTTCACATTTGTTTGATTTAAAAACATTTTACTTAAATTACTTAAATTGATATTAACAAAAAAAGATTTACTTGTATTTAACATACTAACATTTTGCAAATTTAAATCTTTAAATGAACTTTCTTTTATATATACTTCTTCTGTATTATATAAATTTATAGTACTCTTATACCCTAAAGTATTATACAAGCATATTCTATAATCATTTGAAGAAAATAAATCTGAATCATTCAAAAATTCTGAATCTTCTAAATATATTAATTTAGCGTTATTACCAATTATTCGCACCTTATCAAATATTGTTTTTGAGGCAATAAAAATACCACCATCAACTATAATTTCACCATTACCACTAATCAAAGACTTTCCTGCACCAGGCATAATGAAAAACAATCCTTTAATTATCAATTTTGAATTTGAAACAAATTTTAAAGTACTACCAGATTCAACCATTACTATGCTTTTCTCACCAAGAACTGTCTGACCACCTATCAAAAATTCTGAATTAATCTGCGGCAAATACAAATTATCTTCAGATGACTCTAAGATATTTCTTACAAGATGTACAAATGTACCTGAAAAACGAATAGTAGGATAAGACGGAAAACTCAATGTTCCAAATTTATTTTTCTTTCTTATCATTGCAATTTTAGAATCTGTTACTCTTGCATATGCAGCTTTAGTATCTAATTCAGCTTCCCATCCATAATCATATGGTATTTCTACAACATATGATTCAACATCAGTTTCATAATTCCATCCAAAAGTATCTACAGAAAAATCTATCAACCTCGGATTTCCTGTTGCAATTGATGGAATATTTTTTTCTACTTCAATTTTTACTCTTTTTTCGGTAAAATTATTTCCATTATCAAAAACCACCAATGTACCTTCCTTTGAATTTTCTAATAACACTTCATCTATATTTATCAAAGAATAACTATTATTTTCTGTTTTTAAATATATTCTCAAATGATCACTTGGCGTCCAATCATCAATTGCCTGTATATTTGTTTTTCCAAAAAGAGAAACAATTAAATCATTATTTATAATCGTTGGTTTCTTATCTTCATTTGTATTTAATCTTATTATTTTGGGTTTTGATATATTATTATATTTATCTATAGCATATAACTTATATTCAATTATCCCTTTATTTTTTTCAATGGGGATTTTTAAATTAATATTGAACTCATATCTTTTACCTTTATCTTCCAAAACAAACATTCTAAGATCTGTTGCAGGTGAAGATGCTGTTATATTTAAGATACCGCCTCTAAGATAATAATTCAAAAAAGCTATTTCTGGAGGGATACTATCATAAAAAACTTTTATTTCTTTTTCAAATATTTTCTTTTTTTCCGAGTACACATGAACATATATTTCATTTTCACCTTCATTTAAATCTAAAAGATAATACTCGTCTCCATTTTTTTCATAATTAATTTCAACATTATTTTTATCAAAAAACTTTAACTCATAATTTTCAATATTAACATCTATTTTTATGGGAAAAGAAGGTGACACAATGTCACCTTCAATTGTTATTTCTACTTTTTTATTCTGTGAAAAACATGAACTCAAAATTATTATTAATAATAGAACAGGTATTAAAATTTTTCTCATTATTTCTCCTCATACAAATATTTTAATATTGGTGAATCTGGAGATAAAATTAACATTCCATCTTTAAATGATTCTTTGTATATATCTGCTATTCTTCTTAATTCAAAAAACTCAGGATTTTGTCCATATGCATCTGCATATATTGCAATAACACTTGCATCTGCTGTACCTCTTATGATTTCGGCATTTTTTTGTGCTTCAGAAGTTATAATCTTTACTTTTTTATCAGCTTCTGCTTTAATAATTTCAGACTCTCTTTGACCTTCTGCTCTTATTTGTGCAGCTATAGAATATCTTTCTGCCATCATTCTATTATATACAGATTTTGAAATATCTGGTGGTAAATCTGTTCTTTTCACCCTAACATCAACAATTTCAATACCAAATTGTTTCAAATTTTCACTACTTCTTTTGGTAATTTCAGTTAGCATTTCTTCTCTTTTTTTAGACAAAACTTCATCTAATGTATATTTTGCAACTAAATCCCTAACATTAGAATATACTACATCATCAATTCTAGTTAAAGCTAATTGTACAGATCTCATACTTTCCATAAATGTTTTAGGATCATTTATTCTCCAAATTGTATATGTATCAACAATAACTGTTTTCTTATCAGCTGTAATAATTCTTTCAGGTTCAATATCATATAACATTAACCTTCTCTCAAATTTTACCACATTATCAATAAAAGGTGTTTTAAAACTTATACCGGGTTCTGTAACAACTTTCTTAATTTGCCCAAATCTTAATACTACTGCTTGTTGTTCTTGATTCACGATGAATAAAGATGTTGTAAAAAATAATATTAATATCACTAAAATTATTCCTGATATGATTAATTTTGTTCTTTTTGTCATTTTGTATCACCACCTATTTCAGGTAAGTTAAGCAATTTAAGCGTATTAGAGCTATCAACAATAATCTTCTGCTTAGAATTTTCTAATAAATCCTGAATAGCCTCTAATATAATTCTCTTAGTTGTTATATCCTTAGCTGCATTATATTCTTCCAACATTGCCTTAAACCTTTTAGCTTCACCTGTTGCAACAGCAACTGTTTCATATGAATATGCTTCAGCTTCCCTTAATATTTTTTGTGCCTGTCCCTCTGCTTTAGGAATAACATCATTAGCATATCTATTAGCTTCATTTATAAACTTTTCTTTATCCTGTTTTGCACTATTAACATCATCAAAAGCCTTAACAACTTCATCTGGTGGTGCAACTTCTTGTAAATAAACATTTTCTACCTTAATTCCTGCACCATATTCATCTAATATCTTTTGAACTTTTGCTGCGGTTTCCATAGCAATTCTATCCCTTTCAGATGTTAAAACATTATCGATTGGATTAATTGCAACCATTTCTCTTAAAACACTTTCTGTTGCGAATTTAACCATATCGAATCCATTTAACACTCTAAATTCAAATTTTACAGGATCGGAAATTCTATATTGAACAACTGCTTCAAGACTTACAATATTTTCATCTCCCGTAATCATCAAAGATTCTTCTGTAACTGGTTGATATTCAATCCTACCCCTATAATTCACCGTCCTAAATCCTATTTCAATCTTTTTCAAAGTTTTAATATCTACAATCCTATGTGTTTGAAATGGATAAGGTAAATGCCAATGAATACCAGGCCCTGTTGAAGAAGTATATTTACCAAAAGTCAAAACCAATCCCATCTCTGACGGCCCAACTTGATAAACACTTGTACTAAAATACCCTAAAATCAATAATATTACTACAAGCCACACAATTTTTTTGAAGAAGTTTTTCTTTTTCTTAGGTTTTTCTTCTCCAACATCAAAAACTTCAAAATTATCTGTCATCCTTACACCCCTTCCTTAAATTCCTAAAATTCTTTTTACTGTCTTTATATCCTCTGCATGCTCACTATCATCACCTGGTGTTTCGAGATGCATAGGTAATTTAATTATTTCATCAAAAGATAAAAATGTTTTAAATCCTTCTATTCCTATTTCGCCTTTACCAATAAACTCATGTCTATCTTTTCCTGCACCTAACGGGAACTTTGAGTCATTCAAATGTATCATCTTAAATTTATTTATACCTATATATTTATCTATTTCATTCAATAACCTTCTCACATCATCTTTATCTCTAATATCATAATTTGAATCAAAACCATGGCATGTATCATATGTAATTCCCAATTTATCAGGATAACTACTTCTTTTAATAATTTCGCCAAGTTGTTCCATTTTCCAACCTATATTTCCACCTTTTTTAGCCACATTTTCAAGTAGAATTATTATATCTAAATCGTTTAATTCGCCTAAAATAATATCTAGCGCTTTAGCAATTCTATCATAACCAAATTCATCACCTTCACCAAGATGCGAACCAGGATGAACATTAAAATGTTTAATTCCAAGCATAGATGTAACCTTTATCTCATCAATCATTAGCTTAATAGATTTTCCCCAATTTTCGTCATTTGGTGTTGCAAGATTAATCAAATACCCCGAATGTACTAAAACGTCTTCAAAATCAATATTAAATTCCTTCATTTTCTCCTTAAATTTAATAATATCCGATTCTTTAGGTATTTTAATTTTCCAAGTTCTAGGACTATGTGAAAATATCTGAAAAGTATTTCCTTCTATATTTACTGTTGCTTCAGGCACTTTATAAAATCCTTTAGAAGTACTCATATGAGCTCCAATCTTAAACATCTATTTTACCTTCCTTTATCAACCATTTTGCAAATTTCAAATCAAATTCTGTAGTAATTTTAATATTATACTCTTCTCCAGGAATAATTCTCACAAAATTACCCGCTTTATGAAAGATACTTGCATCATCTGTAAAACTCTTTAATTCATTCTCAAAATTTGTATATGCCTTATATAACTTTTGAAAATCGAATGTTTGCGGTGTTTGATGTAAATATATCTCATTTCTATCAAGAATTTTATTTATAACATTTTCAACGACATAAGAAACAGAATTTTTTTCAGGCAAGGCTAATATTGCAGAACCATATTTTTGAGCTGCTTTTACACTTTCATCAATTTTTGACACACTAATAAAAGGTCTTGCAGCATCATGGATAGACACAATAGAAACATCAAAACTAAAAATATTATATAAATATTTTAAAGCATTATATACAGATTCTTGCCTTGAATCACCACCTTTAATTATATCATAAACCTTGTTAATTCCATAACATTCATATTTTGTTTCTTCCATAAATTTTTCATTAGCTACTACTATTATTTTATGAATCATTTTTGAATATTCATATTTTTCTAATGCAATTCTTAACAAACTTTTATCTAAAATCTGGTAAAATTGTTTAGGGTAGCTTAATTTTGTCCTTTCACCCTTACCAGCAGCAACAATAATACCGATATTCATAAAACCACCTCATTTATTTAAAATCCTTTTTTAAAAATGGTATTATTTCATTTTAATTATACAACATTATATGTTAAAATAACAATTTCTTTATTAAGAAAGGGGAGATATAGATGTATTTAATAGGCGTCGACTTAGGTGGAACAGAAATAAAAACAGGATTAGTTTCAAAAGACAAGGGAATAATAAATAAAGTTGCAATACCTACTGAAGCCGAAATGGGAGAAACTCAGGTTGTTGAAAATATTTTAAAAACAATAAATCTCGTTGCTGAAAATAATTTAAATAGAGTTGAAGGTATTGGTATTGGTTCACCAGGTTCTGTAGATAGAGATCATGGTGTTGTAAGATATGCTCCAAATCTTCCTTTTCATAATTTTGAATTAGCTCGCTTTATTTCAGAAAAATTAAAAATTCCCACATTTGTTGAAAATGATGCAAATTCATTTGCATTAGGAGAATGGTATTTTGGTTCAGCACAAGGTCTAAAACATTTTGTAGCCTTAACTTTAGGAACAGGGATAGGTGGCGGTGTAGTTTCACATGGAATTCTTATCACAGGGAAAGATGGCATAGGAACAGAATTAGGTCATGTTATTGTAGAACCTGATGGACCATTATGCGGTTGTGGCTCAAGAGGATGCATTGAGGCAATTGCATCTGCAAAAAATACTGCAAGATGGGCGAAAGAATTCTCTGTAAAAATACCTAATAACAAAGTTGCAAAATTAGCAGGTGGTATAGAAAATATTGAATCTAAACATGTATTTATGGCATTAGAACAAAATGATATGGTAGCAAAAATGGTTGTAGATAAAATTACAGATGCTCTAGCAAAAGCAATAAGTAATTTTGTACATATATTTAATCCTGAAATGGTTATTATCGGTGGTGGAATGAGTAAAGCAGGAAAACTCTTATTAGAACCAATAAAAGAAAAAGTAGATTTTTATTTAATGCCATCATTTAGAAATTCATTTAAAATTATGTTATCTTCATTAGTAGAGGATGCTGGAATTTTAGGCGCTTCTGCTGCAGCAATGTATCATTCGCGATAATTTATAAACTAATAGAGGTGGAAATATGGATTATATAAAAAAGTTTTTCAATTTTGATAATGTCAGCCAAAAAATTTTTACGTGGAATATCGTAATATTTGCATTGATGTTTGTTTTTGGTGGTGGGTTTAACGCATTTTCTAATCCTTACACTTTGATTTTTTCAGGAGCTCAATATGGAAAATTGATATCTATATCTCATCAATACTTCAGATTTATAACATCAATGTTTGTTCATGGTGGTCTTTTACATTTATTCTTTAACATGTATGCCTTATATTATCTCGGTACCATAGTAGAAAGAGTATACGGACCATATAAATTTATAACTATTTATCTTTCCTCTGGTATAGGTGGTGCAGCATTAACTCAATTATTTATGCCAGATGCCTTTTCAGTTGGAGCTAGTGGAGCTATATTTGGTTTAATAGGATTATTATTTGGTGCAGGATTTAGGGATGATACACCACCTATGTTAAAACCCATGACAGGAACTGCGTTATTACCTGTTATACTTATAAACTTATTTTTAGGGTTTACATCATCAGGAATTAATAATCTTGCTCATATTGGTGGTTTAATTGTTGGTTTTACATTTGGTTGGATGACATCTGTTTCTGATACATATACATCATATAAAAAATGGAAAATAGCTGGTTATACAAGCTTATCTTTAATATTAATATCTTTTATATGGCTTTTAATAACTGATATACAATACCTTTTAAGTTAGGGGGATTTATATGGAAAAATTATATTTTAAGGTCTCAAGAGATCCTATTTATTCCGAAATATTTATATATCCATTGGAAATAGTTATTGCAGATACTCCTTTAGTTCAAAGATTAAGATATCTTAGTCAATTAGCAGGAGCAGAATATGTTTATCCAAGTGCAACACACACACGATTTGGACATTCATTAGGAGTCATGCATATTGCTGGATTATATGCAAAAAAACTCTTTAAAAATAATCATCAAAAAACTAGAATATTAAGACTTGCAGGACTGCTTCACGATCTTGGTCATGGCCCATATAGTCATCAATTTGATGATGTAATATACAAAAGAATGGGGCTAGTAGATGGACATGACGAATACAGAAAGAAAATTTTAAATACTAAATTAATTGATCAAACATATAATGTTTATAAAAAACTAAATGATCCTAGAACAAAAAAAGACTTTTTAAAAGATTTATCTTTAACTATTGGAAAAGATGTTATTGATGAAGAAAACTCCATAAAAGAAGGATTAAAAGATGTTATGACAATGATAAATGAATTATTTGAAACAGAAAATACCGGTGGAAGTCCTGAATTCAACATTGTTCAAGGTCCTCTTGGTGCTGATAGACTAGATTTCGTTTTAAGAGATTCTTATTATGCAGGAACAAGAGATTTTGGAACAGGTGATTTAGATAGAATAATAAGAAATTCCTCTATAAAAACCGCAAATAATAGAGAAAAGTTGTGTTATAATATTAAAATTATAGATAATATATATACTGTATTATTCGCCAGGTTCATGATGTATAAAAATGTATATTTCCATAAAACATCGAGAGCTGCTGATCAAATGATTCAGGAAATACTAAGATTAGCAGATGATATTTTGGATTTAAAATCAAGAGTAGAAGATTTAGATAAATTTACATCATTAACAGACCAAAGGATAATAAATGAAATTGAAATTGTATATGAGGAATTATATGATAAATCTAATAATGAATTATTTAAAATAAGTCCTGAATTAATGCAAAAAGCCGATAAAGTAGCTAAAGCTCATGAATTAGTAAAAAGATTAAAATCTAGGGATTTATGGAAATTATTAATTGAAATTCCATTTTCAACAACAGGTCTTGATCCATCAGTTATAAGTGTTAGTGTGGCGGAAAATGTTTTAAAACAATTAAAAACAAATATAGAAAATATAATAAAAACAGATATCTCTAAAGAAGACAAACAAGAATTATCTTATATACTTGATAATTTTGACAATTTATTTATCATTGACACACCATACAAACTAGCTCTAATGCATCCAAAAGAATTCTTATCTACTGATGTATCGATACTAGACTATAATGGTGATGTGTTAAGATTTGATGAAGTATTTGAAAGATATCCTGCATATAAATTTATGGAAAGTAATTTAATACAAATTTCTAGAATTTATCTAACAGAAGATAAAAGAGAAATATTAAAAAGATTAAATTTAATTCCAAAGGTTGGAGGAATTAATATAACAACAAGATGGTAAGAAATTTTATACTGGGAGGAATTTAGATGAAAAACTTTAAATTCGATATAGAAAAAGCAAAAAAAATAAATGAAAAAATAAATGCTGTTTTAGAATTTAAAATAATAGAAGGAAATAAAGAAGGGAAATATTATTCTTCGCCATTTTTAGTAAAGGATAATATTCAAGTATTAGGAACAAAAAATACATGCGGATCAAAAATTCTGGAAAATTATAATTCAACATATACAGCTACTGCAGTTCGAAAATTGTTAGATTCAGGATTTACTGTAGTTGGAAAAACAAATCTTGATGAATTTGCTATGGGCGGTTCAAATGAAAATTCTGCTTTTGGCCCTGTTAAAAATCCATGGGATTTAAACAGAATTCCAGGTGGTTCAAGTGGCGGTTCTGCTGCTGCTGTTGCTGCTAAAATAGTTCCATTTGCTTTAGGGTCAGATACAGGTGGTTCTGTTAGACAACCTGCATCTTTTTGCGGAATAGTAGGATTTAAACCTACATATGGAGCAATATCAAGATATGGATTATCTGCTTTTGCTTCTTCATTAGATCAAATTGGAGTGTTATCAACAAATGTAGAGGATGCTGCAATAGTTACAGAAATTATGAGTGGAAAAGATGAAAATGATTCCACATCATTAGATATAAAATGGGATTTAACCTCGAAAATAAACGAAAAATTAGAAAACGTAAAAATTGCTGTTCCTAAAGAAGTTTTTGAATTAGAGGGAATAGAAAATGATGTGTTAAGTAAATTTAGAGAAAATGTAGAAGCTTTAAAGAAAAATGGAATTGAAGTAGAAGAAATAAATATTCCGCACTTGAAATATACAGTTTCTATTTACTATATTATTGCTCCATCTGAAGCAAGTTCAAATCTTTCAAGATATGATGGAATGCGATACGGATTAAGAAAAGAGAATAATTCTTTAAAAGAAACATATATGCAAACAAGAGATGAAGGTTTTGGTATCGAAGTAAAAAGAAGAATATTTATGGGAGCATTTACATTAAGCTCTGCATATTATGATGCATACTTTGCAAAAGCTGCAAAAATAAGAAATTTATTAAATCAAGATTTCGAAAAAGCCTTTGAAAAGTATGATGCTATATTAACTCCCACATCACCTATATTACCTCCAAAATTTGGGGAGTTAAATTCTCCTTTGCAATATTATTTAATGGATTTATTTACAATACCAGCAAATATGATTGGCGCTCCTGCAATTAGTATTCCTGCAGGAAAAATAAATGAACTTCCATTTGGGATACATTTAATATCAAAACCTTTAAATGATGCTAAATTATTGAGAATAGCAAAACAATTCGAAAATATTTTTGGAACTCTTGAATTAGCGGAGGTGCTTTAAATGAAATATAAAACAACAATTGGTCTTGAAATACACACACAATTATTAACAAAAACAAAAGCATTTTGTTCTTGTTCTGCAAATGCTTTTGAAAGTGAACCAAATTCAAATATTTGTCCTGTATGTACAGGACAACCTGGCGCATTGCCTGTATTTAACGAAGAAGCTTTAAATTTAGGTATCAAAGCTGCTATAGCCTTAAACGCAAAAATAAATGAATACTCAAGATTTGACAGAAAAAACTATTTTTATCCTGATCTACCTAAAGGATATCAAATCACACAATATTTTTACCCTTTAGCAAATAATGGTTATATAGAAATAGATGGAAAAAAAATAAGAATACAAAGAATGCATCTTGAAGAAGATTCCGGTAAAATGTTTCATGAAGGTGAAGATTTAGAAAATGCATCGTACAGCTATGTTGACTATAATAGAAGTGGAATACCTTTAATAGAAATAGTAACAGAACCGGATATAGAATCTCCAGAAGAAGCCAGAAAGTTCATGGAAAAATTAAGAAATATATTAAGATACGCAGAAATATCCTCTGGCGATATGGAGAAAGGCGCATTAAGATGTGATGCTAATATTTCAATAACAGATACAGAAAAAAACATCCAAAGTAATAGAGTTGAGGTAAAAAATATTAATTCTTTTAAATTTGTTGAAAAAGCACTAGAATACGAAAGAAATAGAATTATAGAATTAATGGAAAAGGGTGAAAATATACCTCAAGAAACAAGAGGATGGAATTTCTCTACAAAATCCACATTCTCTATGAGATCAAAAGAAGAGGAAGCTGATTATAGATATTTTCCAGAACCAGATATTCCTCCAATAATTGTAACTCAAGAAAAAATAGAAGAAATTAAAAAAACAATGCCAGAAATGATTGATGAAAAAGCAAAAAGATTTATAAAAGAATATAAAATAAAAGAATATGACGCAGAAATTTTAGCAGGTGATAAAGAATTGGCAAGTTACTTTGAAGAAGCTGTTAAAAACGTGAAAAATCCACAATTTGTAAGTAATTTAATAATTACTGATTTAATGAGAGAAATGAACAAAAATAACGTTGAACTAAAAGATGTAAAAATAAAATCAGAACATTATACAGAATTAGAAGATTTAATAACTTCTGGAAAAATATCAACCAAAATAGCAAAAGATGTATTTATAGAAATGTTTAAAAATGGAAAAATGCCTTCTGAAATAGTAAAAGAAAAAGGGTTAGAACAAATTGATGATGATTCGGTTATAGAAGAAATTGCAAAGAAAATCATTGAAAATAATCAAAAACAATATCAACAATATAAAAATGGAAAAACAAAATTATTTGGTTTTTTTGTAGGTCAAGTTATGAAAGAAACAAAGGGAAAAGCTAATCCACAAAAAGCTAATGAAATTGTCAAAAAATTATTAGATGGTGACATGTAAATAATTAAAAGCTTGAGGCTTCTATATAGAAGCCTCAATTATAAATAAAATTCGGTAGTATAAAAAGTGAAGGAGTTAGAAATTTAAAAAAGTGAAAAATAAGAGGAAAATAATTTGTGGGGGATAATAATGCCAAGGAAAAGAAAAGAAGAAAATGAAAAAATTCTTGGTAATGTTGATAGAGAATTCATAAAACAGTATATAAAAGAAAATGGTATTAAAGATTGAGAAGATGTTGAATATATAAGTAAAAAGCTTGTAAAAATAATGCTTGAAGAAATGTTAAAAGCAGAAATGGATTATGAATTAGGATATGAAAAATATTCAAGAAAAAATGATGATAATGATAATTATCGAAATGCTTATTCAAAGAAAACGGTAATAACTAAGAATGGTGATATGGAATTAACTGTTCCAAGAGATAGAAATGGAGAATTTGAACCACAAAGAAAGATGGTATTGTAAAGAAAAAAGCTATATATAACGTTATTGGTATTAATCTTGATGGTTATAAGGATATTTTGGGTATATATATTGAAAAGAATGAATCTTCAAGATTCTGGATGAGTGTTTTAAATGATTTGAAAGCAAGAGGAGTAAAGGATATTTTAATTGCTT
>NZ_BAAHYY010000007.1:0-63882 GCF_054657315.1 Marinitoga arctica
TGGCTTTTCATATTCATCTACTAGTATTACTACTTTTCCTTTTTTGGATAATTCTATTATTAAATCATCAAATGCATATTTATAGTGATCGTTTTTTATTTCTATACCATATCTTTTCCCTTCATCTTTTATTATTTTTAATAATCCTTCTTTTAATTCCTTTTCATTTTCACTTACTACATCAAGTAAATTTATTCTAATTATGGGATATTCTATGAATTCCCATTTGTCATATATATATGTATCTTTAAATAATTCTTTTTCCCCTTTGAATAAATAGTATAATGTTGATATTGTTAAGCTCTTTCCAAATCTTCGCGGTCGGGATAGAAATATCGGTACTTCTGACGATATTAAATCATATATATATTTTGTTTTATCAATATATATATAATCACCTGTTATTATTTTTTTGTAATCTTGTATCCCTATTGGTAACTTTTTCATCAGTTCACCTCCAAATATATTTCCAAAAGTAAAGTTTTTATATATTTTATACATTTCTCTTACACAAAATTGTTCAATCATACTATTAATAAAATTATATCACAATTAAATATCTTCGATATATCTTTTAAATAAATAAAATCCGGGCAAAAATACCCGGATTTTATAATTTCAAATTTTTAAAAACTCTATCAAATTTATCAGAATCATATAAATTCCAAATTTTAAGATTTTCAACAGCCTGATAATACCACATTTTTTCCCCATTTATCACTTTTATTCCTTTAGTTTTAGCTTCTTTTTGTAAAGGTGTATTGTAATAAACAACATCATAAATAAGTTTGATTTTCTCATTTAATTTAATAGGTATTTTTTCATTAAACATCCCTAAAGAAGTTGTATTAATAAATACATCTATCATCTCTAAATTTAATTTACTAAATTCTTTAATGTCAATCTTAATCTTTTTATTAAATAATTTCTTTAAACCCAATGCTCTTTCATAAGTCCTATTTATAAGAGTTAATCTATCAACTCCAAGTTTATATAACCCATATAGAACTGCCTTAGCTGCACCACCTGCACCAAAAACAAGTATATTCCCATTTAAATTTTCTTCTTTTATTGAATTATAAAATCCTATCCAATCTGTATTATGACCTATTCCACTAAAAATTGTGTTAACAGCAGACAAAAATATTGCACTTTCAGTTGCTGAATGTATATATTTAAAAACTTTTTCTTTATATGGAACTGTAATATTTATACCATAATATTTTTCTAAAATATTTTTTATTTCTAAATCGAATTTTCTTGGTTCTAGATTTATTCCTTCATATATGGTATTTTCATTTATTAGTCTAAAATACCTATTAAATACCTTTTCAGACAAACTTTCTTTTTTCGGATATTGTATTATCCCAAGTTTAAGTATATTTATCATCCCCTATACGAGAGACTATTTCTTCTAAATCTTTGTAAGTATTTAAGATAGGAATTTTTTTTCTTAACTCCTTTGCATTAATTAACCCTTTTGTATATCCAATAAATATTTTTTTAAACCTTCTTATAGCTTTTTCTTCTCCATAATCATTCATCATAAGCTTAGCGTGCTTCAATATAATTCTTTTCAACTCATCAAGATTTGGCTTTTTATTAGAAAATATCCATGGATTTCCAATACTCCCTCGAGCAATAATTACAAAATCAACTCCAAAATTTTCTATTAATGTTTTTGCGTCATTGTATGAATACACATCACCACTGGCACCAAGTGGAATATTACACATTTTTTTCAAATCTTTAAATCTATCCCAATTAGCTTTTCCAGAATATAATTGTTTTTGTGTTCTAGCATGAACAATTACATAATCAGCATTATTCCTTTGAACGGTATCTATTATTTTCTCTGCATTATCTTCATCAAACCCTAGTCTAATCTTAACCCCAACTGGAATACTTACTGTTTTTTTTAATTCACTTATTATTATACCTAATTTATCTAAATCCTTTAATAATGCAGAGCCTGCACCTTTTTTTATTACTTTTTTTACTGGACAACCTGCATTTATATCTATCCAATTTCCTAAATCTTGAATCATATTACCTGCTTTAACAAAACTTTCAACATTCGAACCGAATAATTGAATACCAACATCTTGTTCGCCTTTCTTTGGAAGCAAAGAAAAACTTTCTTTTTTATTTCTAATTAAGGCTTCTACACTAATCATTTCAGTAAATGAGAATTCCGCACCATACTCTCTACAAATTTCTCTATATGCAAAATCCGTATAATCAGCCATTGGAGCCAATCCTATGCCTTTTAACATATATCTCTCAACCCCAAATTAGGTATAGCATCGAGGCTTAAATCGGTAAATTGATTTCTTATATATTTCTCATATCCTGCTCTTGCTATCATTAAAGCATTATCTGTACATAAATTTAATGGAGGGAAATATATATTTAAATTTGAATTTTTAGATTTTTCTTCATTAATTTTTTTTCGTAAATAAGAATTAGCTGCCACACCACCGGCTATAATAATATCATTAATTTTTAATTCTTTTGATGCCTTTAATGTTTTATGAATTAAAGTGTCTATTAACGCCTTTTGGAATGAAGCTGCTACATCTTCTATCCTATAATCATTATTTTCTTTTGTAAAGTATAATAATGCTGTTTTTAATCCACTAAAACTAAAATCATATCCTTTATAATACAATGGTTTAGGAAATTCATATATAGGCTCTCCTTTTTGCGCTAATTCGTCAATTTTAGGACCTCCAGGATATCCCAAATCAAGCATTCTAGCAACTTTATCAAATGCTTCTCCAGCTGCATCATCTATTGTTTGACCTATTATTTCAAAATGTAAATAATCTTTAGCATGCAAAATCATAGTATGACCACCAGAAACCAATAAAACTAAAAACGGTGGCTTTAAATTTGGGAAAGCAAGAAAATTTGCATATATATGACCATATAAATGATTTACACCTATTAAAGGTTTGTTCAAATTAAGTGCCATTCCTTTTGCAAAATTTAATCCAATAAGCAAAGCCCCGACTAATCCGGGGCCATAAGTAACCGCTATAGCAGAAATTTCTTCTGGTTTTATTTTAGCTTCATCAAAAGCTTTTTCTGTTAAATTGTTTAAATAATTAAGATGTTTTCTTGCAGCAATTTCTGGAACAACTCCACCAAAAATTTTGTGAATATCTATTTGAGAAACCACAAGATGTGAAAGGATTTTATTTTTCCCCTTCAATATAGAAACTGCTGTTTCATCACAAGAAGTTTCTATTGAAAATATTATAGGTTCCATTATGCACTCTCCCGCTCAATCATAATAGGTTCTTTTTCTCTCTTTACAGCATCTTTATCTATAATAACTTTTTCCACAATACCTTTTTTGCTAGGTGCTTCAAACATTATATCTAACATAACATCTTCAAACACGCTTTTCAACGCTCTCGCACCTGTTCCTCTTTTCAATGCTTCCTTAGCTAATTCTAATAAAGCATCATCAGTAAATTCTAATTGTATTCCATCCAATTCAAGCATTTTTTGATATTGTTTTAGAATAGCATTTTTTGGTTCTTTTATTATTTTTACTAAATCTTCAGCACTTAAATCATTTAATGTTGTTACAACTGGAAATCTTCCAACAAACTCAGGAATTAATCCATAATGAACCAAATCATCTTGAGTCACATGCTTTAAAATTTCTCCAAGTTTCATATCATTTTTACTTTTTACTTCCGAGCCAAATCCCATTGTTGTGGTCAAAATTCTTTGTTTTATTATTTCATCCAGACCATCAAATGCTCCACCTGCAATAAATAAAATGTTAGATGTATCAACTTTTATAAATTCTTGATATGGATGTTTTCTTCCACCTTGTGGTGGGACATTTGCTATAGTTCCTTCAACAATTTTTAATAAAGCTTGTTGTACTCCTTCTCCTGATACATCTCTTGTTATTGAAGGATTAGGGGATTTCCTAGTAATTTTATCTATTTCATCAATATATATAATCCCCATTTGTGCTTTTTTAGGATCAAAGTTTGCAGATTGCAATAATCTCAAAATTATATTTTCAACATCTTCACCTACATATCCTGCTTCAGTTAAAGGTGTAGCATCAGCAATAGCAAAGGGAACTCCTAATATTTTCGCTAAAACTCTAGCCATTAAAGTTTTACCTGTACCAGTAGGTCCAACTAACAAAACATTAGATTTTTCTATTTCAACATCATCATGTGTATTTCCATAAAATACTCTTTTATAATGATTATATACAGCTACTGAAATAGTTTTTTTAGCATGTTCTTGACCTATAACATATTTATCTAATTCTGCTTTAATGTCAGCTGGTGTGGGTAATTTTTTATTTTCATTTAATTTGGTATTTTTAGGTTCTTCTTTTGCATATTCTTCTTCAATTAATTCAGAAAATAAATCTATACATTCATTACAAATATATACACCAGGCCCTGCAATAAGTGTTTCTACTTTACTTGCTGGCCTCCCACAAAAAGAACAATGTTTTTCTTTCATATACGAATCCTCCTACAAATCAGTTTTATTTTATTTTATTTTAACATCACCATATGGACTTTTCAATACATTGTATTTATATTTTGTTACTATAATGTATATAAATCTTTCAAGCTTTTTTTCACATCATTGTCTAATTTTAATACATCTTGAAAATCAATTAGTTTAAATGTTTTTTTGTCATAAAATTCAACAGCTTTTTCTATTAATTTATAAATTTCTGTATATTTAATTTTCTCTTCTAAAAATAGTTGAACTGCTATCTCATCCGCTGCATTATAAACTATTTGAAGTTTTTGATTTCCTAAAATTTCAAAAGCAAGTTTTAATGCCGGATATCTATTATAATCAACTTTTTCAAATGAAATAGGATCTATAGTTAAATCGGGAAATTCATATTCATATACTCTATTTGGATAAGTGATTGAATATGCTATTGGTATTCTCATATCTGGTGTTCCATAATGAAATTTCATCACACCATCTGGATACCCTATTATAGCATGAATATGACTATTTCTATTAATTAAGACTTCAATATTATCTTTATTTAAATCAAATAAATAATACGCTTCAATTACCTCTAATCCTTTATTTACCATTGTTGCAGAATCGACCGTTATTCTTTTACCCATAGACCATACAGGATGATTTAATACATCTTTCACTTTAACATTGTCTAATTCATCTATCGACCAATCTCGCAATGCTCCTCCTGAAGCTGTGATTATCACCTTAGAAGGATTTACATCTCCATTTTTTAATTGAAATAAGGCACTATGTTCACTATCAACAGGAATAATTTCTGTATTATATTTTTTAGCATAGTCAAATAACAAATTGCCTCCACAAACTATTGATTCTTTATTAGCTAATCCTATCCTTTTTGCTACTTCAATAGCCTTTAATGTATGCTTAATACCTATTGCTCCGCCTGTTGCAACTAAAACAAAATCCGGTTTAGATATCTCTAACATTTTTATAGTTGAATCTTTTCCTGTTAAAATCTCGGTTTTATTAAATTTTTCAATTTCATCATATTCTAATGCTGCATATTTAGGTGAAAATTCTTTTATTATTTCAATTAATTTATTTTTATTCCTTGCAGCACTTACTCCCACTAAATCGAACTTAAATCCTTTTTCTTTTAAAAATCTTAAAACGTCCAAAGTTTGTGTTCCAATTGATCCTGTTACTCCTGTTATCGCAATTTTCACACAATCACCTCACGTGCATATCTATTTTAAATTTCTTATTATAACTTATTATAACATTTTTTCATAAAAAGATGAGATAATGTTTTTAATTCAAATAAAAATACGGGCCTCACAATGCTGAGGAACCGTATTTTTGCCATTAAATTTTAAATTTCTTTATTAAATTTTCTAATTGCTGTATTGATTTTGCTAGTTCATTAGAAATAAGATGCAACTCTTCGCTTTTTTCTTCAACATCATTAAATTTCTCTTTTGATTCTCGTATTTCTTCATTAACATTTATAACATTTTTAGAAGCTTGATCCATAGCTGCTGCCATTTCTTCTGTTGAAGCGCTTTGTTCTTCAGAACTTGAAGCTAAACTATCAACCATAGATACTATGTTTTCTATTGCATTTTTAATATTTTTAAATTCATCAGATACTTCATTACTTTTTATAGCAACTCTTTCTATTATATTTGAAAGGGATTCTGACTTTTCACTTACAATGTCTGTTTCATCTTTTATACCTTTCAATAAATCTGAAATGTTTTCTGTTGCTTTCCTCGTTTCTTCTGCAAGTTTTCTTATTTCATCAGCAACAACAGCAAAACCTTTTCCAGCTTCACCTGCTCTTGCAGCCTCTATTGCCGCATTTAAAGCCAATAAATTTGTTTGTTCTGCAATATTAACTATAATATCAACTATTTCGCCAATATTTTTTGATTTTTCTTGTAACTCTTTTACTTTATCTACATTCTCTTCAGATGCAATTTTGGCTTCATTCGTAATTTTTAATATCTCATTTATACTATTCTCTCCTTTAATTACAGAACTTTCTACTTCATTGCTTTTTTGACTTAAATCCTGTGCAGATGAACTTACCATTTGTGCAGCTGATGCAACCTCTTCTATTCCAGATGTTGTTTCTTCAATTGATGATGCTGCATTATCAGCTTCATTTAAAGCAGAATCCAATGATTTTTCAACAGTTTCAACAATATTCTTTAATTTATCTGCATTTTCTAGAACTCTATCTTTTCCAGTATTAACCTTTTTATTTTCTAATATAATCGATTTAATCAAGTCATTTAATGATTTTCTCATATTTTCAAGAGATGTTTCTAATAATCCTATTTCTCCAACAGATGTTGTCTTTATTTCTTTATTCAATATA
The DNA here is from genome assembly GCF_054657315.1 of Marinitoga arctica. Classification (NCBI taxonomy): domain Bacteria; kingdom Thermotogati; phylum Thermotogota; class Thermotogae; order Petrotogales; family Petrotogaceae; genus Marinitoga; species Marinitoga arctica. Next base: position 6,884 of record NZ_BAAHYY010000007.1, read on the forward strand.
CCATTTTCTATTTTTCCCATATCAGCTATTAGTTTATTTATAGGTTTGGAGACTAATTTTTTAATCATATAAATGATTACAATGATTATTAAAAATACTGTTAAAAAGATAATAATTATATTTGTTTTTAATGAGTCAAATAACGTTTTATATATTTCATCTTTATAAACTGCTAAAACTATATATTTATCTCCAACGTTTTTTACGTATGCTAATTTCTTATATAGTTTATTTTCTCCTTTAATTTTAGGATACATGTATTCATAATATCCATTTTTTGTTTCAATCGCTATTTGAGAGATAATCTTTCCAGAAATAGGGTCTTTTGCAGAAGATTTTGTGCCGATTTTCGATTTATCTTTATACATAAAGAAAGAACCATCTTTATTATATATAATGGGGTATGTGTTTTTACCAACATAAGATTTTGAATATAATTTATTATATAATTGGTCTAAAAAAGTAACTTTTTTTTCATTTATTTTTTTATCAATTTCATCAATATATACTCCTGTACCAATCATCCATTTAAATTCTGGAACCCAAAAAGCAACACCTAATTTTGGAAATATTTTATCTTCAGGTTCTCCTGGTTTAGGCCAATAATAAGTTAGAACACCGTTATCATTATTTTCATAAGCTTTTTTTGTTACTTTAATCAAATCTTGAATTACATATATTCCAGTTTTATCTTTTAAATCATATAAACTTTTGCCCTCTAAGGAAGGTTTTACAGCATGCATTATATTAATGCCTTTTTCATCATAAATAAAATAATAGCCTTGACCATTATCAAATCTTATTTTTCTCAATTCTTCTTTTATAATATTTTTTGCAGCATCTTCCGTTATTTTACCTTTTTTCATTTCATTGATATAATAATTAACTAAACTCTTCATAGATTCATTAATACTTTTTATCCTGTTTATTTCATCATTCCTTAAGGTTTTTTCGAAGTTTGATAAATTGTCTTCAAAAATACTTATTAGGGAAGATATGTTTTCAACACTTTGTTTCATTAAACCTTCTTTTATAAATGTATCTGTTAAGTCTTTTGTTGTTATGTACGATATAGAAGCGTTAAATAAAAAAGCTACTATAACTACAATAGATACAATAAAAACTGTTCTAAATCCAGTACCATGATAAAACTTAGACTTTTTCATAAAAGCCCCCCTTTATATCTTTATATTTATGCAATTATATCATAAAATCAATGAATTAATCGATAGTTAGATAGATTAATATTTTGTTAATTCAACAATATAAAAATCACCTGCAATTTAGCAGGTGATTTTTAATTAATTTAAAAGTAAATTTTTATATTTAAGGAGATTGTATTTAATTTTTCTATTTGTTTTAATGAATGTTTTTCATCATCTGCATATGCATATTTTAATTGCAATGAGGGCTCAAAATTATCTATTCCTGAATATGAAATTTTTATATTAGTCATATAACCTGGTTTATATTTATTATCAATTTTAGAAAATGCTACTAATCCTAATCCTTCAAAGGATATATTAGATATTTTCACTTTTAAATAAGCATCACTTCCAAATGAAATATTATCTTTTAACTCATCCGTAGGCAATCCATTAAATCCCTCAATTCCTAATGTAAAATCCTCGCCTTTTGTATATTCTAATCCACCTACTGCTTTTACATAATATTTTTCAAATATATTAACATCTGTAGAATCTGTTGTTTGTACTGTCGTTGTTGGTTGTTGTGTATTTGGTATATAATAAGTAGTATTTACTTTAACATAATTTTTTTCCGGCATTATAAATGCAGCTTCACCATGATAACTAATTGAATCAAATAAATTAGATATACCTTGAGTATCTAGAGTTATAGAATTCCTTGTAGGTCTGTATAAAATTGTTTTTGCTGTTCCTGTTCCGTCTTCTGAATATTGTATATCTACTCTTTCCGGAACCATAAAATGATAGTGATCATGAACATATCCTAATTTAACATCAAAATTCATTAAAGTCGTTGTGAATTTAACTGAATAATCACTATTTATAGGATTTAACTCATCAATATTCGTAGCAGAAATTGTTGTTGTTGTTATATTATATTCACTAGGCAATGTTAATAATGTTTGACCTAAATAAACTTGATTAACTTGTTCATCATTTAATTCAGCACTTTTTAATAGTTCAGGATTTTGAAGCATTACTTCTATATTTGCATCACTTAGGCCCTCTGATTTTAACTGAGATATTAATTCATTTATTGCAGCTGTTGCCTCTTCCTGTTTTTGAGTAAACTGATAAGTTAATGTCGCTTCATTTTCTTCGATGATATTATCATTAATCATTGTTGGATATAAATAAAATCCTGGTATATCATCATATGTTTTGGGAACAAATGTAATATCATAACCATAATCTCCAAAATAACCATTAATTGAAATTCCATCTACTGGTAGTGACTTATAGTTTTCAAATGGATTTAATCCATCATGAGCGCTCAATAATACAGAAGGACTATATAATGTCGAACTACCATTATCTAATACAAATCTTCCAAAACGCAATGTTGTATCTCCCACATATACATCTGCATAAGCTTCATTTAACATAAATAATGACCATGGAATATTTGGCTTTATTAATTCATTTGGAATAAAATTAGTCAAACCATTAGTATTAAAAGATATATCATTCTTACCTTCATCTAACCTAAAAAGATCTAAAGACAATTTAAAATATATAGAATCTAAAGAATTTTCTAATTTAATATTTGATTTTAAACCAGAATAAGTTTTTGAAGCATCATTTGAAAAGTTATATCCGTATATATACTGCAAATCTCCATTAAATGAAAATATTAATGTTGTAAATAATGTAAATAATATAATATTTATAGCTCTTTTCATTTTTTCACCTCTCATTATTTATATTTTAATACTGGTTTTGAAATGTTTCTTCTATCAAAAAATTTTTTTGTTAGTGGTATATCAAATTCAACTTCTTTTATTTCTAATATTGTTGAATGATTTTCTTCTAAATTGTCTAATTCCACCTTTGTTGCTAAAATGTGTCCATCAAAGTTCTTTTCGTTGCTAAAATTCATTATTTTAATTAATTTGTTTTCGTGGTTATAAAACTCTATTTTTTGGAATAGCATATGTTCCTTTTTTATTGTCATAATTATTTTTCCGTAATCGTTATCTTTTTCATGAGGTATTACTTCTACTACATATTTATCTTTATTCTCTTCAATTAATTTTGAGTCATAATCACCATTTTGTTCATTATATATTAGAGAAATATCGTTATATTTAAAATCAGACCCAACAAATTTACCATTTTTTGCTCCACCAGAAATCCTTTTTGTTTTTCTATATGCTGGCATATAGAGATAAATTTCATCATCTGATAAAGTTAATAATGTAATATTTTTTACTTCAGATGGTTTATTAAATCTTACCAAAGCTAATGAATCATCTCCAGAATGCATTAAATACATATCAAATTCTCTTTCTCTTAAATTACCATTTGCATCTTTTAATTGCATTATAACTAACGATTTTTCCGTTTTGAAATTATCATGTACATCTTTTACTTTATCTAACACCTCTTGACCAGTAATTGCAAAATTTAATGAACTTAATAAAATAAGTAATACTGATAAAATCACCACTTGTTTTTTCATATACTCTCCTCCCTTTCTCTAAGTTTTCTTTTTATAATAGAACCTTTTGAAATTTTAGTTAGCAAATTATCACTTAACATAGTCATCAAAACCGGAAAAATCGTCAAAGTTAATAATGGCGCAACAAACATAGCAGTGGCTGTTAATATTCCAAATTGTTTTAACATACCAATTTCTGAAAATATAAATGTCGCAAATCCTAAGATTACAGCTAAGGAATTTATTACAATTGCTCTTCCTGATGTTGCAGATGTTCTTATTGCTGCTTTAAATTTATCTTTGCTTTCTCTATATTCTTTCTTAAATCTTGAAATATAATGGATTGTATAGTCTATTCCTGTACCTATTGTTATAGATGCAATTGTAACTGTCGCTGCATTCAAAGAAATTCCTGTTAAACCCATAATTCCAAAATTTGCCACAATAGTTAAAGTAATTGGTACTAATGATAATAAACCCAATATTAAAGAATGCATTTGTATAGCAAATAATATAAACACAAGTGCATAGGCTAATAACATACTTTCTTTCTGATTATCGAAAACCATATCATTTACTTTGTTAGTTAGAACTGGTATTCCTGTAACTCTTGCAATTAAAATATTCTTACCATTCTCAATAGGGATTTGCTCATCATTTACATATTGCGACAATTCCATTAAAGAATCATTTGATAATTTGATATCTAATTTTGACAATTCATTCATTGCATATTGTGCTCTAATATTAGGCTCATAATCATATAAGAAATAATCATAATATTCTGACAAATATTCATCTTTGCTTTCATTGTTAATTAAACTTTCAAAAGTTTGATAATCTATAGGATCTTCATCATTATATTTTAAGTAATCATTAAACATATTAAATATTTCTTTTTTGTTTAAAGTTGAAATCAATTCTTTAATATCCTTTGACTTAGAGTTAAGCATTATATTGACTATTTCTTTTTTGTACTCCCCATTTCTTGAAACTATAAATTGTTTAATTTCTTTTTCATATGCTTTTATATGATCAGGATTATTTATATCAAAATCCATTATTTGATAATTTTTTATTATGTAATTATTTATGTATTCCCTTAACGCATTTTCAAGTTTTTTGACTTCATTAAAACTTTTTGTATTTACCATTATTTGAGAAATAGATTCATTTTTTTCTGGCGAAAGTATTTTATCTATTCCATCACTTCCTTCTATTAACATATAATTTTGTTCCATAGCATCATTTGAACCAGGAATATATTTATAACCTGTAAATCCTTCTGTTAATTCTGCAACCACATCACCAATATTAGTTATTTGAGAAACCACTTCATAATTCTTTGCAAACATTGATATATCTCTTATTGCTCTATTAAAATAAAAATCTCTAAATGTATTTTCTCCTTTTGCCTGAAAATCTACAAATATATAATCATTACCTCCAAAATTTTCTCTTAAAAAATTAGAACCTTGTACCATATGTGTTTTTTCACTCATGAAATTCTCTATTTGCATATCAGATTTTATTTTAGGAATATAAAATGCTGTTAATAATATCAACCCAATAATTATAATCATAGTAATTGATCTATGATGAACTATTTTATCCGCAAATTTTCTTAATAATGGGCTTTCTCCATCTTCGGATAATTGTGCTTTAGATTTTGGTTTAAAAATCATAAGCATTGCTGGAACAAATATTGTTGCCATTAATAAAGCTAATGCTATACCTAAAGAAGTGAAAATTCCTAATTGCCAAACTGGTGTCAAATCTGCTGTTAATAAGGATAAAAAACCAGCTATTGTTGTTAGCGCACTTAAAAGAACCGCAGTTCCAACATGTTTAAGAGTATTATTTACCGCTTCTTCTACCGAAATTCCTAAATGCAATTCTTCATAATATTTACTTATAATATGAATGGAATAAGCAGTACCTATCCCTACAACTGCTATAGGAACAGCTGATGTTGTAATATTAAAGTTAATCCCCAAAAGATACATTATCCCAACTGTCCAAACATCTGCTATTAATACTGATATTATTGGCAATATTACACCTGCTATATTCCTATAACTAAAATACAAAACTAACATAACAAGAATCAATACAATTGGAATTAATTTTAAAAGATTGTCTTTTACAATAGCCTCTATTTCTCTATTTGCTATTGCCGTTCCAAATATATAATAATCAACTCCTGAATCTTTAAAAATGTTTTCTACTTTTAATCCAGCAGATTTTTCTTCTACATCTTTTTTTAATCCAACCGCAAACAAAACACTTCTTCCATCTTTTGAAATGAACTTTCCTTTAATCATATCATCATTAATTAATTCATCTTTTAGTTTTCTTGCGTCATATGATGAATTTGTAGAGAAATCAAAGCTTGATTTTAAATTACCAACTGAAATATCACCATCTTCATTTGTGCTTATTCTTGGTGCATTAACAGGAGAGATTACATTATCAACAACATCCAACTTCTTTAATTTTTCTGTTATTTCATTTATTTCAGCGAAATGTTGATAAACATCATCAAATTTAACTCCTGTTAATATGATTCCGTTTAATCCAAACTCATCTGCCACTTCATCATAAATCCTTTTATCTGGATCATCTTTAGGTACATAACTTGAAATATTATCCTTTACACTAACTTTTGATGCATAATTAATAAAAAATACTGTTAATATAGATATAGCAATAACTATAAAAATAGACTTACCCTTATCTAATTTCATAAACTCCCTCCTTTGGTGGCAAATATTAATCACTTACGTACGGTACTATACTACTCATATATTTCATTTTTGTTTAAATTTAAAAAATTTTTTGGTGGCAAATAATTAATTCTTTATTAATGTGATAAAATATATATGCGAAGTAATTTTTTCATACTTTTATAAGCTATAATATTTCTATTTTCGAAAGGAGTAATCGAAATGATAATAGAAAATTTAAAAGATGATAAAGACGCGGAAAGATTTTTAATTGATTTAGAAATATTAAAAATAGAAAAAAAATGTCCATATTGCGGTCATACAGAAGTATATGAAGTAAGAAGAAATCATTTAAAATGCAAAAGTTGCAGAAGAGAATGGTCCAAATACAATAACACTATATTTAAAGATATTAGAATAAAACCATTAAAATTTTTAAGAATCATACACAAAATATCAAAAGGAGAGCTTTTAAAGAATATTTCTAAAGATTTAGATGTTTCATATAATACAGTTTTAAAAATTAAAAACCTTATATTAAAACGACTATTAAAAAAAGTTTTTAATATTAATGAAATTAAATCCTTATTTTCTGTTGGAATCAATTTTAATAATGAAGAATTTATATTGAAGTATATAGAAGATGTTGATGTAGAATTTTTATCAAATTTCGAAAATGAAAAAATTGGAAGATTATATTTATTTAAAAATGTGTATAAATATGATGTATACATTGTTTTCTCTGAAAAAAATATTAAATCATTTGAAAAAAAATCAAAAAAATTAGATATATTAAAAATAAGAAAAGAACTAAGAAAAATAATAAAATCCTTTTCTCATAACGTTTTTCAAAGAAAAATTTCAAATATTGATACTTTATTATTTACTCTTACGCATTGCCATTTAACTGCTAACAATAATAATAATGATGAGAAAATTTTCTTCATATTTTTAGAGTTATTGAAAAATTAATAAATTAGCCCTGCAAATGCAGGGCTAAATATAATAAAAATAACTATTAATGTTGTAAGAAAATTAAATAATATACAAAAGCCAAAGCCAAAAACCAATTAAACCAATGAACATCCTTTCCCTTTCCAGAAAATACCTTAATTAAAGGATAGGCTACTAAACCCAAAGCTATACCATTTGCAATCGAATATGTTAAAGGCATCATAATTATTGTAATAAATGCTGGCAAAGCTTCTGTTGTATCTTCCCAGGTAATATGTACCAAATTTTTAAGCATTAATGATCCAACAAATATTAAAGCCGGAGCAGTTGCAGCAGCTGGAATTGTTAACCCTAATGGTGAGAAGAAAAGCATTAAAAGCATTAATATTGCCACAGTTAAAGAAGTTAACCCTGTTTTTCCTCCTTGAGCTATACCAGTTTCACTTTCAATATATGTTGTAACTGTAGAAGTGCCGAACAATGCACCTACAGATGTACCTATAGCATCAGCCATATAAGCTTTATTTGATCTCGGAAAATCTGTTTCGCCTTTTTTAATAAATCCAGCACTTTGTGCTAATCCAGTTAAAGTACCTAAAGTATCAAAAAAATCAACAAAAAAGAAAGTTAATACAACAACCCAAAATGTTCCTGAAAGTAAATCTCCCCATGATAATTGTAATTTCATAAATGTTGGAGCTATACTTGGAATTTTACCTACTATACCTTGATAATGAGTAACTCCAAATACAGGGAAAGCTCCTATAATTGTTGTTATTATAATACCAAGTAAAATAGAACCTGGAACTTTTAATGAAAACAATACTCCAGTAATAATTAAACCAATAATCGCTAAAAGAGCATCTGATTTTGTCAAATCACCTAAACCAACAAAAGTTGCAGGATTATCAACAATTATACTAGCGCTTTTTAATCCTATAAATGCAATAAATAAACCTATACCTGCACTTGTTGCAAATTTTATATTTTGAGGAATGACTTTGACAACAAAAGTTCTTGCTCCTGATACTGTCAAAAGAATAAAAATAATACCTTCAACAAAAATAGCACCTAATGCTACTTGCCATGGAACCCCCATTTTCAAAACAACTGTATAAGTAAAATACGCATTTAATCCCATACCTGGTGCCAGTGCAAAAGGATAATTAGCATACAATCCCATTACTAACGTTGCTGTTGCCGCACCAAAAATTGTAGCAACCATCAAAGCTCCAAAAAATTGATTATACACTGTAGATCCTACTTCTGCCCCTGGAGCCATAGCTGTAACTAGAATACTAGGATTGACAAATAAAATATAAGCCATACTCAAAAAAATAGTTAATCCAGCCAAAATTTCCGTAGTAACAGTTGTTCCGTTTTCTTTTAACTTAAAAAATTTTTCCACCCCTGACACCTCCTGAGTTAATATTTATTAATGAGAACTTAACATTATTGTATAGTTATATGATTACTTTATTTTTTCTTTTATTTTAAAATAAAGTAAATTTTAATTTCAAAGTAATTTATTTTTATTTTGAAACTTTCTCAAATCTAATTTTTCTAAAACAAATTATTAATAAATATTTTGTCTTATTTAAAAATAAAAAACGCCCCTTGGAAGAGAGGCGTTTTTTATTTTGGTATATTAACCAAAATATAACATCTCCCTTCCCATAGTCAGACAGTTTACGGCTGTCTGGTAGAAACTCTCGAGCCATATTCCCGAGATTATATAGGAAGAGTTATTTATTAACTTTTTCATCAAAATGATACTAGATTTTCATTAATTAAAAACTACTTAAATGAAAACAAGGTGTTAATTAATCTCATTATATTTTTCAACTTCAAATATATTTTTATTTGTATGTTCATTATAAATTTTATCAAATTCTAAATGATATCTTTTAAATATTTCTAATATCTTTGGATCAAATATAGAAGGTTTAGTTTTAAAATCACCATTAACAATAATATTATAGGTTTCTTCATGATTATATTCGTCTTTATATGGCCTTTCACTTCTTAAAGCATCATATATATCTGCAAGTGCAACTATTCGTGCCTCAATTGGAATTTCTTCTCCCTTTAAGCCATAAGGATATCCACTTCCATCATAACATTCATGATGGTATATTGCTATATTCTTAGCCATTTTAAATCTAACATCATTGCCAAAAATTTTTTCAGCATATAGTGTATGTTTCTTCATCTCTTCATATTCATCTCTACTTAATCCACCAGGTTTATTCAAAATTTCATGTTTAATCATTAATTTCCCTATATCGTGTAAAGGAGCATATGATTCTATATCTTTTACAAAATTAGCATCAAACCCCATTTTTTCCGCAATCAATTTTGAATATTTTGCAACTCTTTCTATATGATTTCCTGTAATTTCATCATATTTTTCAGCTATAGAAGATAAGTGTGAAGAAAATTTTCTATATGAGCTTTCTAAATCATTATAAGCATTCTCTAATTGCATATATAGATTTTCAAGTTCTTCATTAGTTGCTTCTAATTCTTCAGTAGAGGCACTTATTTCATCAAATAATTCTAACATTTCCTTTATTGATAAAAATTCTACCTCTTTTAGCTCTTTTAATTCATTAAAAAAGAAGTCCTCTTCTTTAATAGGCTTTAATATATCTTCAAAATCTTTTTCTGAAAAACTTAAAAAACTTTGTTTATCCAGAACCCTAAGCTCTCTCAAAAAATTTTCCATACTATTCATTATTTTTCTAAATTCAGATTCAAACCTTTTAATCAACAGAATACTCTTATTTTTTGAACTAAAATTCCATAAAATTAATAATATCATAAAAATAGAAACAATAATGTTAGCCACTAATTGGTTTGTGATGTCTAAAAATGTAATTATTTTTAAATTATTCCAATCAGACGAATATGATGCATATATCTTACCATTGATGATATTTACTTTCTTAATATCCTTCAACGGATAGTCTGAATATACAATTTCGCCATTATTATTTTTTATAATAAAAAAGGATTTAGATTGATATTCAAAAATTTTTTTATCTAATTCACCTACCAAATATAAATTATTATATTTCCCACCAACATATATTTTACTTTTCCCATCAAATAATTTACTTTTAAATATAAACACACCTAGCTTACTATTTGTTAAATTCGAAAAAAAGTCTGTATGGAATATATTATTAACATCTAGATTCTCAGGTAGCGTTCTTCTTATATTCCCGGTTTCTTCAATTATATAAAATTTTGAAATACCTATATCCTTTAATAAATCTTTATCATTAATTATGCTAATATATTTAAGATGATAATAATAATTGTTCATTATTTTATTAAAATTATTTATATTTAGGTGAGATACCGATTTTAACGTTTCATTGGTATTCACAAACATTAATCCCCATAATATAAAAATAATAAATACAAAAATAATATTTTGTATCACTGAGTTTTTTATATATTTTTTTATTACATTATCATACTTCATGCTTATACCTCGCAATATTAATATTCTATTAATATATCAAGTGATTAATTAATTTTCAAAAAGATTATATCACAAGAATGTGGTTTAAACAAGCATTTTTCAATAAAACTATTTATACATTTAGCTTTTTAAATTGTTTTTATATCATTATTTATTTCGCCTAGTATAAGTAAAATCCTAAATATTTTTATTTATATCATTTTTTATGATATAATATTAATACAATGTAACAAAGTGTTTTATATCAGGAGGGATTGTCATAGAAGAAAAAATAAAAAACATATTAATGAAGTATGGACTTGGTTATGATAAAAAGAGAATTGAAAATATTTTTAAAACTATAAAATTTTTTGATAAAATCTCTGATAATGAGTTAGAACTAATAATATTAGAAAATTATACAATAGGCGAATCTTATTTTTTCAGAGATGAAAAACTCTGGAAAATATTACCAAATTATTTATCAAATAAAAATCATCTAGATATACTTAATCTAGGCTGTTCTAGAGGTGAAGAATCTTATAATTTCTCCTTCATTCTAAACGATTTAAAAAAAGAATTTAATATTTTAGGCGTTGATGCTTCAAAAGAAAGAATAAAACAAGCCAAAGAAGGAAAATATACTCATTGGAGTGTCAGATTTTTGAAAAAAGATGTTATAGAAAAATATTTTGACATTGATAAAGATTATTATTATGTGAAAAAAGAGTATAAAAGAAATGTCGATTTTATAGTTGGAAATATTTTAGATATACTTAAATCCTCAAAAAAATATGATTTAATAACTATGAGGAGAGTTTTAATATATTTTAATCAACAACAAATTGATGAAATATTAACAAACATCAAAAACATATTAAAAGAAGACGGAATTCTAATATTAGGTCATGGAGAATTTTACCCTGTATTAACAGAACTATTTGAATTCGAATCTAATAACGGCGTCATTATATGGAAAAATCAAAAAAATAATTATAATAAAACAAAAATTAAATCATTTAATAACAACATCGTTAAACCTAAAAATATAAATAATAAGAAATCTAAAAAAAATCATATCCTTCTAAAGGATAGAGAAAAAAATAAATTATTAAAAACTTTTACTAATTTATCCGAAGAAGAATATATTGAATTAATTGAAAATTTAATATCTAAAAATAATTTTCAATATGCTTATGAGCTTATTACCCCACTTGCAAAAAATTCATTAAATTTCCTTATATGGAAATATAAAGCTTTAATTGAACTAAATTTAGGAAATTTTAAAGAAGCTAAAAAATCTATAGATAAAGCTATATTTTTATATCCAGACGATGATGATCTTTGGGATCTAAAAAAGATGATTTACAGGAGATGATACAATGTATTATTATATTTGTGAATTAATTGATGACAAAAATTACTCCACAAAAATTGCGATAGAAGATAAAATAATTGGAGTTTCTGCTGAATTTGTTGAAAAGAATATAGATGATAACTTTTTAGGTTATGCAAAATTCAAAGAAATTCTTTATCCTGCTTTAACTTTACCTGTTAAAAAAAATTTTATTTTAAAAATGTTTTTAATTTTTAATTCTTTTGCTTTTGGCGTAACTTCTATAATAAAAAAGGTTGATGTTGAAAAAGTTGAAACATTTCCTGAAAACACTTTAAATTTATTTCCACATTTAAAAATTTTTAGCGGTTATTTTGAATTAGAGGGGGAAGAAATCTTTACTTTTAATATTGATAAAATAACCGATGAAATTCCACAAAACAATATTATAGAAATGGTTAAAAAAATTAGTAAAGATCACAAAAAATTATTTATTCCAAATTATTATATTTTAGATAATAAATATGCAATAAAAAAAGAAAATGTTATTAGTATAACCGATAAAAGAAATTATTGTAAGTTCAAGTATCAAAATTATGTAGGTTTTATTGAATATAAAAATAAAATTTATCCAGTAAAAGAGATAACTGAAAAAAATAAATGGATATTATTAACAAGTAACATGGGTTTATTGTGTAAAAAGATAGATTTTGTATTTGGAGAAGAAGTGTTGGATAATAATAAGAAAAAATATTTTAAATCTGGAAAAATTATTTTACCAATCTTGGAGTGATATTATGGAATTTATAGATATTTATTTTTCTGAAATGAATGAAAAATTAAATGAGGCCCTGGAATTGCTTAAAGAATATTTAAAAACTCATGATCCTATATTAATCAAGGATTTATATAGAATATATCATACACTTAAAGGTTCTGCCGCATTGGTTGGTCTGCCAAAAATTGGTGAATTTATGCATAAATTAGAATCTGCTTTTAAAGAAAAATTAAATAAAGAACTTGATGAAGATTTTGTCGCTAGAGTTATAAAAATATCTAGCGAAATAATAAACAAAAAAAGTGATTTAACAGATGATGAAATAATTTTATTTGAAAATATATTAACTGGAAAAGAAAAAATTAAAAGTTCTGATACCAAATTAGTAATTGAAGAATCCTCAATGGAATATCTAAATGAATTTTATGAAACGGCTTTAAGAATAGAAAATTTCCTTTTGAACAATGAAACAACTTTAGCTATAAAAGAAGTAAAAAAAATAAGAAATTATTTACAAAATCTGATTGAAAAAAATATGTTTGTACCTATTAAAAAAATAGTAAAAAGCTTTGAAAACTTAGTAATACAAGAATCTTCTTTTAATAATAAAAAAGTAAAACTCAATATAGAAGTTGAAAACACCAAAATTGAAAAAAAAGATACTGAAATACTAAGAGATATAATGGTTCATTTAGTAAAAAATTCTATAGCTCATGGAATAGAAACTCCTGCTGAGAGAAGAAAAAAAGGAAAAGATGAAATTGGTAATTTAACTATAAAAAGTTATGTTAAAGAAGGTTTAATTTATATAGAGATTTCTGATGATGGAAAAGGATTAGATTTAGAAAAAATTCTTGAAAAAGCTGAAAAAATGAATTTAGGAAATATTGATCCAAAAGAGGTTATTTTTTTATCAGGCTTTAGCACTAAAGATACTGCAGATCAATCCTCTGGAAGAGGTATAGGTTTAGATTCAGTTAAAGCATTTGCTGAAGCTAAAGGAGGATTTGTTAAATTAGAAACAGAGAAGGATATTGGAACAAAATTTATTGTTGCATTTAAAACGAAAATAACTTCAAAAAAAGTACTGGTATTGAAAAGAGATGAAAATATATTTGCCGTATCTTCGGAAGATATTATTGAAGTAATAAACAATCCTGAAATTATAAATAATAAAATAACATATAAAAATCAATTATTTGATATTTTAGATTACGGAAAAGGAAATATTAGATTTTCTGTTATTTGTAATAATAACAAAGCTTTTATTTGTGATGAAATAATTGGGCATTTTGAAGCTTTCGTTGATCCATACAATTTAGGAGAAATATCAGGATTTGCAAAAAATATTTTATCGTTTCCTATACCAATAATATCTATTTCAAAAGTATCCAGCAACTTTGCTAGTAGTAAATCAAGTAATAAAACTATATTAGTACTTGATGATTCAGTATTCACAAGGTTTGTTGTTTCTAATTTAATTAAAAAGAATGGATTTAAAGTTATTGAAGCAGCATCAGGAGAAGAAGCAATAAAAAAAGAAGGATACGATGCAGCTGTTGTTGATGTCGAATTGCCTGGTATAAGCGGTTATGAAGTTGTGAAATATATAAAAAATAAAAATCCTGATATACCTATTATTATGCTTAGCACAAAATCTACCAGAGAAGATATTAAGAAAGGATTAGATTCAGGTGCAAACGCATATGTTGTTAAAGGAAAAGAAACCGACAAAATAATTAAATTATTAAAAAAATTCTTAAATTAAGGTGAAAAAATGAAAGTGATAATTGGCGCGTCTGCAGGCGGTCCTGCTACATTAAAGGAATTATTTAATTTTAACGAAAAGATTGAATATCCTATTATTTTAGCTATGCATAACCTAGCTAATCAAACAGAGAATTTCAAGAAGTATCTATCATCTATATCAAATCAAAAAGTTTATATAATAAATAACCCCACAATAATAGAAAAAGGAATATATATTCCTGAAGGGGGAAAAGATTTAATATTTATTTCAAAAAACATAATAACAACAGTAGAGAAAAGTGATTATGTTGCTCCATCTATTAATAAACTCTTTGAAACATTATATAGTTTTTCAGGTGAAAACACATATGTAATTTTATTAGGAGGATTAGGAAATGATGGAACAAAAGGAATTAAAAAATTAGAAAAAACTAAAACAAATATCTATATTCAAAAAGATGCTCAATTCACTTACATGACAAGAAATGCCATGAAAGAGATTAAACATTATATATTGTTAAATATAATAGATTTGAAAAATCTATTAATTTCATTAAATAAGAAGGTGAAAAAATGAAAAAAATACTTATAAAAAAAATACTTATAATTGATGATAGTGTCTCGTGGAGGGAATTTTTAAATAGCAAATTAACTACACTCGGATACGATGTTGAAATTGCCTCTGATGGATTAAATGGTTTAAATAAATTTTTTGAATTTTTACCTGACATAGTTGTTACTGACTACATTATGCCTCAAATGAACGGAATTCATTTGTGTAGATTTATCAGAAGCTATAATTCTTTTTCAAATGTAGGGATCATTGTACTAACTGGTGCCAATGAATCAATAAATGAATTCTGGGCAAAAAAAAGCGGGGCCAATTTATTTTTAAGAAAAAATTTACCTCCAGAAAAATTAATTACTAAATTAGATAACTTCATTAAAAATAATAATTTCAGTATAGAATGGTCAAAAGAATTTTATAAATTTAGAGTAAACCCTTTTATCGAATTAGTAGATATTTTAGAAGAAAGTTTAAAAATGGAAGTTTTAAGATCAACTATTTTAGATTTAATTGATTATACTTCTGATGAAGAATATGTTATTAAAAATTTGCATAATTTATTTAAAGAATTCTTTAAATTTGATGGCTTACATATATTATTATTATCTACTTCATTTGGAAGAATATATTCTTTTTCAAAAAATAAATATTCTCAAAAAAATATGAAGAATTTTTTGCTTAAATTTTCAATAAAACCTACTTCTCCTACAGAATGGATTTTTAAGGGAAATTTTAATCATGAATCTGATATTAACCCCGAAGACTATATGTTTTTTAATGTTATTCATGAAAATATAGAATTAGGTGTAATTGTTTTTGAGAAAATATATAATAAAAACAATTTAATATATTATATGAATGTATTAAACAAAGCTATAAGTATATTATTTAAAGCTTTAAATAATTTTATAGACTATAGGGATGCTTCTGAAAGAGATGGTTTAACTGGACTATATAACAAAAAAACTATAGAAGAAAAATTAAAAGATTTAATTACTACATTTAAAAGGAAAAACTTTGAGATTTCAATAGCCATGATAGACATCGATGATTTCAAATCCATTAATGATACATATGGTCATATTGTTGGAGATAGCGTTTTAAAAATTTTTTCAAATATATTAACTGAAGAATTAAGAGAAAATGATTTTATAGGGCGTTATGGAGGTGAAGAGTTCCTAGCAATAATGCCTGCTACAAATTGTGAAGAAGCTAAAATTGCATTACAAAGAGCTTTAGACAAAATAAATAACTATAATTGGTCATCTATTGGAATTAAAGGGAAAATAACATTTAGTGCAGGTATTTGTTGTGATTTTAAAAATAAAAGTGTTACAGACTTTATTAATGACGCAGATAATTTTTTATATATAGCCAAAAATAAAGGGAAAAATATAATAATTACAGGGGAGGAATTATTATGAAAATTGAAACCAAATTTGGAATTTTATTTACATCCATTATAGCTATTTCTTTAATTGTAACATTTATGTCTTCCTATTTCACTTTTTTGAATTTTACTATAAAGGAATTAGAAAAATCTTACTTAGAATCTGTTAATATTACTTCTAAAATATTGTCTAATTTTAATGAAATAAACAATGAAAATTTGTTTAATTATTTAGGTTCACTTAATCATGGTTATTATTATATTGTTGATAATAGTGGAAATGTTATTTTCCATTCTGATAAAACAAAAATAGGGTTAAATTTAAATGATGTTGGACTAAAAAATTTATATAATTATTTCTTAAATAATGATAACGGTGTATATGAATATTCATATGAAAAATTAAAAAGATATGCTGCTTTTTCAAAGTTTGAAATAAATGGAAAAACATATTTTCTCGTTCATGCTCTAAGTGAAGATGAATTGTTTTTTGATTTAAAAATATTTAAAACATATATATACATAGCTTATATTATAATAATATTAATATCTGTAATTATATCTTTATATTTATTTAACAAATTTAGCGCTATATTTAAAAACCACATAAAAAGAATACAGGAATTCACAACAAATGTTTCTGCTAATATTGCTGAAAGCAGTTCTGCTTCAAGTGAAATTGAATCAGTTGCAAATAATACCAGACAAAATATTCAAAAATTAGATGAACTGGTTCAGAATTTTTCTTCATCAATTGAAGAAGGTAGAAGCGAGCTAAATGCTACACTTTTAAATATGAAAGAGTTTTTTGGAAATATTCAAACAATGAATCAAATGACTATGAAAATTGCAGAGTTTATTAATAAATTAACTGCACTAAACGAAAAAATAAAAGATATTTCTGATACTGTGTCTATATTATCTATTAATTCTTCTATTGAGACAAGTAAAGAAGTAATAGATAAAGAAGGTATATCAAAAATTGCAGAACTCATAAACGATTTAGCTTCTGAAGCGCGTGAAACTTCTAGAAATTCTGAAAAAGTAATCAAAGACATTGAAAATAACATTACTTCAAACGTTTTATTGTCAGAAAAAATTTCAAAAGAATTAATAAATGTTGAAAATTCTTTAGATTCTATTTCACAAGTTGTTGAAAGTTTTGCTGATAGCGTAGAAACATTATCTAATTTTTCACACACAACTAATATATCCATGGAAGAAGTTTTAGAAGGCATAAAACAAACTTCATTAGCATTAAGTGATATTTCTAATAGTTTAAATAAATTAGTTAATATAGCAAGAAATTCTGTTGATTAATACCATGTCCAAAAAGTATAACCACTCAAACCTTAATTGCTAATTTTCAAAAATAGCATATTTTAAATAAATACAGAGGGGGCAATATTATGCTAAATGATATCGAAATCGCAAAAAAAGCTAATTTAAGAAAAATCTCTGATATTTCAAAAGAATTAGAAATTGATGAAAATCATGTTCACCAATGCGGCCATCATATTGCAAAAATTTCTCATCATTATTTAAAAGAGTTAAATAACAAAAAAAATGGAAAATTAATTTTGGTTACAGCAGTTAATCCAACTCCAGCAGGTGAGGGAAAAACTACCACAAGCATAGGTTTATCAATGGCTATTAATAAATTAGGGAAAAAATCTATTGTTGCTCTTAGAGAACCTTCTTTAGGGCCTGTTATGGGAATAAAAGGAGGAGCTGCTGGAGGAGGATATTCACAAGTTCTTCCTATGGAAGACATAAATTTACACTTTACAGGAGATATACATGCTGTAACTACCGCTCATAATCTTGTATCTGCTGTTATTGATGCTCATATTAAATATGGAAATGATTTAAATATTGATGAAACTCGCATTTTCTGGAAAAGG
Source organism: Marinitoga arctica (assembly GCF_054657315.1). Classification (NCBI taxonomy): domain Bacteria; kingdom Thermotogati; phylum Thermotogota; class Thermotogae; order Petrotogales; family Petrotogaceae; genus Marinitoga; species Marinitoga arctica. The sequence goes on from NZ_BAAHYY010000007.1 coordinate 25,409, forward strand.
GCTATGGATATGAATGATAGGGCTCTAAGGCAAATAGTAATTTCTTTAGGTGGTCGTTCAAATGGATATCCAAGGGAAGATGGATTTGTAATTACAGCCGCTTCAGAAATTATGGCAGTTTTATGTTTAGCTGATGATATTCCAGACCTAAAACGAAGACTTCAAAATATAGTTATTGCAAGAAATATCAAAGGAAAACCTATTACTATAGGAGATTTAAAAATAGAAGGCGCATTAGCCGTTGTTTTAAAAGATGCGTTGAATCCAAATTTAGTGCAAACTATAGAAGGTACTCCTGCATTTATTCATGGTGGCCCTTTTGCAAATATTGCTCATGGAACTAATTCATTAATTGCGACTAAAATGGCTTTAAAATTATCTGATTATGTTGTTACTGAAAGTGGTTTTGGAGCAGATCTGGGAGCTGAAAAATTTTTAGATTTTGTATCTCCAACAGCAGGTTTTAAACCCAATGCTATAGTATTAGTTGCAACAATTAGAGCTTTAAAATACAATGGAAAAGCTAAAGATTTAAATGAGGAAGATTTAGATGCTTTAAGAAATGGAATTGTAAATTTAAAAACACATATAGAAAATCTTCAAAAATTCGGAATCCCTATAGTTGTTGCATTAAATAAATTTGACACAGATACTGAATCAGAGATTAAATATGTTATAGATTATGTCGAAAATATGAATGTTCCTGTAGCTATTAATGAATCATATTCAAAAGGGTCAAATGGAGCTATAGATCTCGCGAAAAAGGTTATTGAAGCCTCAGAAAAGGCTAGTGAATTAACAACTATATATAACTGGCATGATTCCCTTGAAGTAAAAATAATGAAACTTGCAAAAGAAATATATAGAGCAAAACATGTAGATTATGAGTTATCAGCAAGAAATAAAATCAAATTTTTTAAGAAATATGGTTATGATAATCTTCCTGTAATTGTTGCCAAAACTCAATATTCCATTTCCGATGATCCAAAAAAATTAGGAGCCCCATCTAACTATAATTTTACAATTAGGGATTTTGAACTTTCAGCAGGCGCTGGTTTTATAGTTGCATTAGCTGGAGATATAATGAGAATGCCAGGATTACCAAAAATATCTAATGCTGTGAATTTAGATATTGATGCAAAAGGTAATATTACAGGGTTATTCTAAGGTGATATTATGATTATTAATATTGACAATCTTGCAAAAAAAATTACAGAGAATATATTGAAAACATCGACAAAACATAAAATCAAGTTAACTAGTGTTGCTTTAAATCCTGAAAAACCAACATTGGCATATCTAAATTCACAGAGAAAATTAGCAAAAAAGTTACATATTGATTTTGATTTAATCAAATTATCTTCAAAAAATGAACTATTTGAAACTATACATATCCTAAATAATAAAAATGATGTTCATGGGATTTTTTTAGCTCAACCATTACCTTTTGATCCTTATGAAATTATTTCTGAAATTAATCCTAAGAAAGATATTGAAGGTATAACACCTTTTAATTTAGGAAACTTATTATATGAAAAATCCTATTTTAAACCATGTACAGCAGACTCTGTCGAAAGAATACTTAATGATTTTACAACATTAGATGGAAAAAAGGTTACCGTAATAGGAAGAAGTGTTATTGTAGGAAGACCTGTATCTATATTATTATCAAATAGCAAAAATAATGCCACAGTTACTATATGTCATAGTCATACTAAAAATTTAAAGAACATAACTTTAAATTCAGATGTTATAGTATCTGCTGTTGGTATTCCAGATTTTATAACAAAGGATATGGTAAAAAAAGATACTATAATAATTGACGTGGGAATAAACTTTAAATATGGTCACATTGTTGGTGATGTATCTTCAACAGTTTATGATATTGCATATGTAACAGAAGTACCTGGGGGTGTAGGTGAAATAACCTCTCTCATATTATTTGAAAATTTAATAAAGGCATTTCTTTATTACAATAATTAAATAAAGGTTATAATCAATCCAATAATTGCAGAACTTAAAATTATATAAATCGGGTCAAGCTTTGTTTTCATAAATAATATAAAAGCATATATTGATATTAAAATGCCTATTAAATTTTTTTCAACAATTACTGGTTTTAAAACTGATAAAAATGTCATTGAAATTAAAATAATTGTACCTAATCTCAAAGATTTTATTAATTTAGTTCTATTTACATTAAATTTTTTCAATAAGAATTTAGCTGTAAAATAATATATAATTGCAGGAATTACCAAAAAAAATGTATTAAGAAGAGCTCCTAAAAAACCATATTTTAAATATCCAATATATGTAGCGAGATTTACTGCTACAGGGCCAGGAGTCATTTGTGATATAGATATTGCTTCTTGTAAGGCTCTTTCTGTTAACAAATTATTTTCAAGTATTAATTGTTTTATTACCCCCAAAGAAGCCCAGCCACCACCAAATGAAATAAATCCAATTTCAAAAAATAATAAAACCATTTTAAACATTTTTATCAAATCCTTTATCAAAAAAATAGAAAAGTATTACTCCGGAAAAAAATACTAAAACTGTATATCTTGGAAAAAAGAACATTATTAGCACAGAAAAAAGTATTATAAATAAATCATATTTTTTAATCTTTGTAGTTTTTATGAAATCATACAAAATACCAGCAACCATACCTATCAAAGATGCATATGCCCCTTTAATAAAACCAGAAACATAAACGTTATTTGAATACTCTTTTAATATAGAGGCTACTAATATAATACTTATAAACGGTGGAAGTATTACTCCTAAAGATGAAACTATTGCCCCTTTAATACCTTGAATTTTTTTACCTGATAAAAATGAAACTTTAAACGCCATAGGGCCAGGTATTGCTTGAGCTATTATTAAAATATGTTTAAACTCATCTTCAGAGAGATATCCTTTAGAAGTTAAATTTTTCATCATCACAGGAATCATAGCATAACCTCCACCTAAGGCTACTGCTGAAATTCTAAAAAATATTAAAAAAAGATTTAACATAGCATTCCTCCCATGTTATAATTCAATATTATAATACCATAATTATTTCAATTTCAATTTTCTTAATTGTAATTATATTGAGACATTTTTATACAGTCAAAAGTGTATAATATTAACAAGGGAATTATGACGTTTCTAAAGAATACAAGGAGGAGATTATATGATACCAACACCACATATTGAGGTAGATAAAAAAGGAATAATTGCTGAAACAGTTATTATGCCTGGTGATCCATTAAGGGCAAAATTTATAGCGGAAAACTTTTTAGAAGATCCTATTTTATTTAATAAAGTAAGAAACATGTTCGGATATACTGGCATTTATAAAGGAAAGAAAATTAGTGTAATGGGTAGTGGAATGGGAATGCCTAGTATTGGTATATATTCCTATGAATTATTTAAATTTTATGATGTCCAAAATATCATAAGGGTTGGTTCTTGCGGAGCTTACACTGATGAAATTGATTTATATGATGTTATTTTAGTGGAAGAATCATATAGCGAATCAACTTATGCAAAAGTAATGGCAGGAATAGAAGATGAAATATTAAAGCCTTCTTCTGAATTAAATATTAAATTAGAAAATGCTGCAAAAAATTTAAATATACCTATTCACAAAGGAAGAATACATAGTTCTGATGTTTTCTACAGACAAAATTTTGATAACTATAAAAAAATAAAAGAAAAATATGGTTGTATAGCCGTTGAAATGGAATCATTTGCTTTATTTGCTAATGCTCAAGTTACAGGAAAGAATGCAGCATGTTTGCTAACCGTTTCAGATTCATTAGTTACCATGAAAGCTACATCCAGTGAAGAAAGAATGAAATCATTTACTAATATGATGAAAATAGCTTTAGAAATGGCATAAAACGGGGTAATCCCCGTTTTTTATTTTAGATTTACATAACTTCTAAAAATTTATGTTATAATATTTAAAATTATATATAAATTTAGGTGATAAAATGAAAGATATTTTATGTAAAGGATTATTTGAATACACAGATAATGCTGTTTTTTATTGGGATAAGCATTTAAAATTAATAAAAGCAAATAAAAGAGCTGCAGAAATGTTAGGTTACTTATCGCCTGATGAAATGATCGGTATTTCATATGAAAAACATATTTATGACACTGAAATTGATATATTAGAAAGAATTAAAAAAGCTATAGAAAATAAAAATCTTATGCAAATATTTGAAAAAAAATACATTTCAAAACATGGAAGTATAAAATGGTTTGAGGTCCATATTTCGCCTATATTATTAAAAAACAATGATTATATAATACAAGAAATAGCATATGATATAACGGAAAGAAAAATTTTAGAAAGCCAGCTGGACTTAGAAAAGAAAAAATTTGAAAATTATTTTAATCTTTCTCAAACTATAAATGTTGTTTTAGATAAAAAAGGAAATATATACGATATAAATAATAAAGCATGTGAATTGCTAAATGTAGAAAAAAAAGCTGTTATTGGATTAAATTGGTTTGATAATTTTATTGAAAAAAGTATTCGAGATAAAATAAAAATGGTATTTAATAAAATTATTAATAAAGAAATGGATAAAGTAGAATTTTATGAAAATGAAATTATTAGCAAAAAAGGAGAAAAGTATTTAGTTTCTTGGCATAACGGTTATATAGAAGAAAATGAAGAAATTAAATATGTAATTTCTTCTGGTATCGATAGAACAAAAGAAAAAAAATACATAGAGGCATTAAAAGCAAGCAATCTTTTATCTAATGAGCTATTAAAATTTTCAAACGAAATTATTGCTTTAGGATACACTGAAGATTTATATCAAAAAATATTAGATAAGTTTGTAAAATTGTTTCCTCATGCAGATGCTGGTAGTTTTATTTTTAAAAATGGAAAATATTATGAATATAAAGCTGTTAAAGGGTTTAACTTTGAAAAATTAAAAGAAATAAATTTTGAAGTTGATTTTGAAAAATTTTTCAAAAACGAACCATACATTGTAAAAAAATGGGATGGTTTTCATCCAATTTCAGAGTATAATGAAAATATATTAAAAAAATGTGGAAAAATCAATGAAATAAAAGAAACTTTAATCATTCCTATAAAGGTTAAAAAAACATTATATGGGTTTATAAACTTCGACTCCTTTAATAATTCGTTCGATGAAATAGAATTAGATTTTTCAAGGGTTTTAAAATCTAATATTGAATTTTTATTGTGGAAATTAGAAACCGATAAAAAATTAAAACAAGCTGCGAAGTTTGATTATTTGACAAAAGTTTATAATAGACAAACATTCATTTTAAAATCAATTGAATTAATGAAATTTGAAAAAAGATATAAAGAAAAAATGTCTTTTATATATATGGATATTGATAAATTTAAACAAATTAATGATACTTATGGTCACAATATTGGTGATGAAGTTTTAAAATTTTTTACAAAAAAAGTATCTTATATTTTAAGAGAAAGTGATATTTTTGGAAGAATTGGTGGTGATGAATTTATTATTGCCTTACCTCGAACAGATAAAAATGGAGCAAAAAATGTAATAAAAAAAATAAATAAAACTCTTTCAACACCTTTCAAATATGATAATATAGAAATATATTTATCAGTAAGTTATGGATGCTCTGTTTTCCCAGATGACGGTGAAGATATTAATAAATTATTTGATATTGCAGATAAGATGATGTATAAAAACAAAAAAAAAATAATAAAAAGTTACTAGTATTAACTAAAGAAAAAAAGAATAACAAAAATTAAGCATAGTATGAATAATTAAAAGTATAAAATTTAAAATCTTAATTTAAAATATTGTTAGCTATAAATTTTATGGATAAAAACATTTTTGTGGTGTTTTTAAATTTAAAATTTTAATGCTATAATTATACAGTTGTTTTAATAAAATTTTGTAATTATATAATATTAATTTTTAAATGTTTCACGAGGTGAAAAAATGCTTTTTAAAATAGAAAATGTTTCTCATAATTTTGGAAATCAAGACATCTTTTATGATGTCAATTTATCTGTTTACGAACATGATAAAATTGCTTTAATTGGTCCAAATGGTTCTGGAAAAACAACTCTCTTAAAAATTATAAACAACGAAATTGAGCCTTTAGAGGGCTCTGTTTTAAGAACAAAAAACTTAAAATTAGGATACTTAAAGCAATTTAGAGCAGATGAATTAAATTTTTCATTATTTGAATATGTACTAAAAGAAATTGAGAAAAGTGCTACCGATGAAATGAAGAACAAAATAGTTCGTTCTATTTTAAAAGGAATGGGTTTTGAAGAAAATACTTGGAACAGAAAAATACATTCTTTAAGTGGTGGAGAGTTAACAAGACTTGGCCTTGGGAGAATTTTAGCTGGTGATTACAATTTATTAATACTTGATGAACCTACAAACCATTTAGATATATATTCCATAAATTGGCTTATAAATTATTTAAAAAACTATAAAGGAGCTTTAATATTTGTTTCACATGATAGGAATTTTATAAAATCTTTAGCAAATAGATTTTGGGAAATAAATAATTTCAAAATATGGGATTTTAAAGGAAATTATGATCAGTATATTAACAATAGAAAGAACATGTTAATTAATATCACAGCAAGAAAAAAAAATATTGAAAAAGAAATTGAGAGATTAAATGTAATGATAGAACGTTTTAGAAAATGGGGAACAGAAAAAATGATGAGGCAAGCTAAGCTTAGAGAAAAGATACGTGATAAACTCATAAATGAATATAATGAACTTGATTTATTAAAAGAAGATCAAGTTATAAAAATTAAAATACCTGAACCAAAACGAACAGGGTATAATGTATTAGAAGTTAAAAATTTGAATTTTGGATACTCCACAAATAAATTGATATTGAGAAATATAAATTTTAAAATAAACGAAAGAGAAAAAATAACTATTTTAGGTAAAAATGGAAGTGGTAAATCTACATTATTAAAATTACTTATGGGGAAGATAAAATGTGATGATGGCTTAATCAATTGGGGATATAATATCAAAATAGGTTATTTAGACCAAGTTATTTCATCATTAAACAAATCTTTAAATGTAATGGATATTATATGGCGCGATGTCCCAGAATGGAAAGATTTTGAAGTTAGAAAGTATATTGGTCGTTTTGGATTTGTTAGTGATAATGTTTTCAAGAATGTTGATACTCTTAGTGGTGGAGAATTAACAAGATTAGCTCTTGCTAAACTAATTTTGCAAAAACCTAATGTATTAATATTAGACGAACCTACAAATCATTTAGATATTTTTACAGTCCAAACTTTAGAGGAAACTTTAAAAGAGTTTAAAGGGGCTATAATAATGGTTTCTCACGATGAAAATTTAATAAAAAATATTTCTGATAGATTCTTTTTAATAAAAGATGGCCACATATTAGAATATACCTCTTTTGAATCAATATTGCCCGAATTACTAAATGATTCTTTTAAATTAAAAAAAGAAAATAAAGCAAATATTGATTTTGAAACATCAAAAAAAATTAAAAATAAAATAAAATCTTTAACTAGAGAAAAAGAAAAACTAGAAATTTTGTTTGAAGAAATAATATTAAAAATCGAAGATGTAGAAGAATTAATGTCTTCTTATTCTAATAATTATCAAAAACTTGTAGAATTACAAAAAGAAAAAAGTTTATTAGAAAAAAAAATGGATGAAATTTCAAAAAGAGAAAATGAAATAATTTTAGAATTAGAAGAATTAAAAAATATTGGAGGATGATTTTATGATTTTCGGAATTTATTCCGACCAAAGCGAAAATTTTTTAACACCAACTAACCCAAAAATCGGAGATGAAATTTGTATTAAAATTAGAGTTCCAAAACAATATGGAAGGGTTGCTGGCAATTTATATTTATTAACTCAAAAACACTCAAACAAATATAAACATACACCTATGCATTTAGAAAAGGAAAATAATTTATTCTGGTATTTTTCAACTAAATTTATATTAACTGAAAGGTTTATACGATATCATTTTGAAATAGATTTCTTAGACAAAAAACAAAAAATTAAATATGATTCAAGAGGTATTGTAACTCATAGACATATTGAGGATTATGTTATCATACCTGACTTTGAAGTTCCAGAATGGTCAATTGGTGCAGTTTATTATCAAATTTTCCCTGATAGATTTTATAATGGTGATCCTTCAAATGATCCCGTTGATAATGAATATATATATGATGGAGAACCAATAAAAAAGAAAAAGTGGAATGAATTACCTCACCCCACTAAAGGCCATAAAGAGTTTTATGGTGGGGACTTGCAAGGAATTATTGATAAATTAGATTATCTTAAAGAGCTTGGTATTGAAGTAATATATTTAAATCCTATATTCGTATCTCCAAGTCCTCACAAATATGATACTCAGGATTATGAACATATTGATCCACATTTAGGAGTTATTATCGAAGATTCTGAAAATATTAATGAAAAATATAAAATTAGAACAACCTCTGAAAAGAATTTAATAGAGAGTGATAAACTTTTCTCAAAATTAATTGAAGAATCTCATAAAAGAGGAATAAAAATTATTTTAGATGGTGTATTTAATCATTGTGGTTCATATCATAAATGGGTAAACGAATATAAAATTTACGGAGAAAATGTGGGTGTAGCTAATGATCCAAATTCCCCTGAATCTGAATATTTTTACTGGCATAAAGATGGTTACGAAGGTTGGTGGGGATATAAATCTTTACCTAAATTAAATTATGACAAAACAATGTTACTATGGAAATATATTTCCCAAATTGGGGAAAAATGGGTAAGTCCGCCATACAATGCAGATGGTTGGAGATTAGATGTAGCAAGAGATTTGGGAAAAAGTAAAAATATAAACAAAACTTTTTGGAGGTATTTTAGAAAAATAGTAAAAAAAGCTAATAAAGATTCTATAATTTTCGCAGAAGATTACGAATCACCCAAAGAATGGTTTGAGAGTTTATCATGGGATGGAGTTATGAATTATATTGGAGCTATGGATCCAATTAGTTATTTTTTAACAGGAACAGAAAAGCATAATGATGACTTCAAACCAGAATTAATTGGGAATTCTGAATGGTTTATAGAGCATCTAAAGTGGGCTTGGAGCCAATTACCTTTAAATTCAAAATATGTTTCTTTAAACCAGTTAAGTAATCATGATCACTCCAGATGGGCCACTAGAACTACTAAAAAAATTGGAAGAGCACAAACTAATGGTCATAAAGATGCTGAAAATGGAATTGACTGGGAAATATTCAAAATCGGTTACTTAATGACTTTCACATTACCTGGATCTCCTGGTTTATATTATGGTGATGAAATAGGTTTAGCTGGTTGGACAGACCCAGACAATAGAAGAACATTTCCATGGGATAGATTAAATGAAAAAGAATATCAAGAGCGTTTGAATTTTATGAAAAATATGATAAAATTTTATAAAGATTATACATCTTTAAGAAAAGGTTCCATTGAATTTTTAAAATGGAACAAAGGTTTCATATCTTACGGAATATGGAATTCTGGAGAGAAAATAATAGTTATTATCAATATAAATGATACTCCATATGATTTTGAAATTCCTGTATGGATTTTAGAAATTGAAAATGATAAATTAGGGACTATATTTAGTACAAAAAGTGTTGATTTTGAAGAAATCGAGGCTTATCAAGGTATAATAAAAGGAAACATACCGGGAAAATGTGCTATTGTATTAAAAAAAATATAATTTTTTGTGATATAATCAAAGTGTACTATGAGAGGAGGAATATTATGAAAAAAGAAATTTATGGAAATAGTGCAACAATTTTTTTGCAAGGAAGAGTCGACATAAATAACTCTGAAGAACTAAGAGACGAATTAAATGAATTAGCAGAAAATGGAATAAAAAGGATATTTATAGATATGTCAGGGTTAGATTATATCGATAGTAGTGGGTTAGGTAGAATATTATATTTCTTTATGAATTTTAAGAAAAAAGGTGGAACAATGGAATTGCATAACGTGAGAAATGAGAATGTTAAAAAAGTTATTGAAATTGTTAGATTAGATAAAATTATTCCGATAAAAGAATATAACGTTGATTAATCTTCCCGCTAGGGAAGATTTTTTTATTTTTAACAAAAAATGCTCTTTATTTTAAATTTTATATGGCATAAATACTGTGATATATACAAATTGTATATAATATAAGGAGGGATTTTATGGCTCATATAAAAATTGCAATATATACAACTTCAAGATGTCCTTGGTGTAAAAAAGCTAAAAGATATTTTAAAGAATTAGGCATCCCTTTTAAAGAATATAATGTAGAAAAAGATCAAAAGGCTGCCGAAAGAATGGTTAAAAAAACTGGACAAATGGGAGTTCCGGTAATCGAAATTGGAAATCAAATAATTGTTGGATTTGATAAATCAAAAATAGAAAGACTTTTAGGAATATAAAAACAGCTCCTGCAAAAGCAGGAGCTGTTTTTATAAATCAAAATATAATTCAAATTCTTTTGACAACGGAATTGAATAAACAAGATTAGCTTCTTTTATTTTTGTATTCACCCATTTTTCAATTAATGATTTTGGGAATGTTTTTAAATATCCGTTATCTTCTTTAAGTCCATAAACAACATCTTTTAAATTTAATGGAAATTCTTTATTATTTTCGCCTTTTGAATGAAAACCCATTTCTACAGGATCAAACTTATTTTCTATTCCATTTATACCTGCTAATACCATCGCAGAAAGGAAAAAATAAATATTTGAAGTAGCATCACCTGTTCTAAATTCAATTCTTGTATCAGCTTTACTTAAATACCCTGGAATCCTGATTGCTGCACTTCTGCTTCCCTTTGAAAAAGATGCAGAAATAGGAGCTTCAAATCCAGGAACTAATCTTTTATATGAATTTGTGCTTGGGTTAGACCATGCTAATAATGATCCAGATAAACTATGTTTTAAAACCCCTGCAGTATAGTTTAAAGCTAATTCACTCAAATTATATAATCCATCACCAACAAATAAACTTTTTCCATCTTTTTCTAAATATTGATGAACATGCATTCCATTTCCTGGCATGTTATATAAAGGTTTTGGCATAAAAGTAACATATAATCCATAATCCTTTGCTATTCTTCTAATTAAATATTTCGCTAAAGTAACATTATCTGCAGCATCTACCAAACTCATAAAGTTTAATTCTATCTCATGTTGAGCAATACCAACTTCATGATGATGATATTTTACAGGTATCCCGGCATTTTCTAATGTTTTTACTATTTTATTTCTTAAATCAAAATGAACATCATATGGTTCATTTAAATGATATGAAGAACCACTCGCTTTTGGCTTATCATTATTCTCTCCTAGTCCTTCAGCATTTTCTAAGATATAATATGACTCTGTAGAAGATGTTTTATAATTAACATCATCAAATATATGAAATTCGAGTTCTACAAGCATTTTTACATCATCTGCTATCTTGGAATTTTTTATGTATTCTAATGTTTCTTTAGATATACTCCTTGGATATTGATCAAAATATTCTCTTGTTGAAGGATTTATAACATCAGAAAAAATGTGAATGATTTTCATTTCATTATTTGTTTCTAAATACATCTTAGATATATCTGGTATAGCAACCATATCCGAATCAGTTACCTTTGCAAATCCAAAGTTTGACGCATCAAAACCTATTCCTTCTTTGAATATTTTTTCATTCACATAACTTTTAGGTAAGGCCACATGTTTTAATTTTCCATTTATGTCGACAACCATAATATCTAGGAAATCATAATCTTCAGGAATTTTATCAATCTTATAGAAATTTAGCATACCGTCACCTCCATATTTTATTCAACTTAACTATATCATTTTTGAAATTTTTTTCATAGTCCGATTAGTGAATTTTTTACCAGATTATACTTGAATAAAAGGCTTTATTTTATTTAATCATTTTATTTTTTAATTTAATACCATGAACATTATATCTATACTTTCTTTAAAAATTCTTATTTTTATTGTATAATAGTTTAGAGAGCGAATAGGGGGTGTAATATGAAAAAAACATTATACTTTTTAATATTTTTTATAATAATTATTATTTTTTCAGGTTGTTCAATCTTTCAATTTAAAGAAAAAACTTTTGAAGAAATATATAAAAAAACTAAAAAATTTAATATATTACTGGAAAATACCCATTATGTTGCAACAAAAAATTTTTCTATACCTTTTAAGGTATATACAAAACAAACTTTTGCTGCTACTCCAGGAGAATTTATAGATAAAATTTCTATATCTCCCATTTCTAATGGCGCTTCAATTTCTATTTATAAAAATTATTTAAAATTTCATAATTTCACAAAGTCAGGAACTTATACATTAACTTTTTCTCATTCTGATAATTCCACCTCATTGGATATTCAAATAATTCCAGATAAACCTATAGATATTAAAATTGAAATTCCTAAAAGAACATTTCAAGCTTCTGAAAAAATTATAATACCTTTCAAATTATATTATATCGATAAATATGATAATAAGATAATATTTCCTTTTGAAAATCTTTCTATTTTTCCATATGTGAAAAATAATATAAAAACTTCGGGTAAGGGATCTTATGAATTAGAGCTATTTAATATTACTAAACCTGGAAAATACGTTTTTTCATTAAATATAGATGATAAAATAAAGAAAAACATTAATTTTGAAATTATTCCAAATGTACCGTATAAAATAAAATTTGAAAAAAATATTATAGACTTAGCCACATATTTTAAAGATACTATTCATTTTCCACCAAAAAATTCTAAAATACAATATACATCATATGATAAATTTGATAATCCTGCTGAAAGTTCAAATATAACTTTCAAAATAATACCAGAAACCTTATTAACCCCAAATATTTCAATAAAAGAGCATTCAATTAATATTTCTTCTAATGCATATCCTGGAAAATTTAAAATATATTTTTATCATCAAAATAAAAAACTTGAAGGTTCTTTAATAGTAAATATTCATAGTGTCCCAAGAAATGTAATAATAATTGACAAAAAGATAGATAATAACTTATTTATATCTTTTTACGTCCAAGATGGAAATACAAATTTATCTCAGAATATAGATATTAATAAAATTGTAATAAAAACTAATGAAAGAATATTACTAATAAATAATTCACTTAAAAAATATTTAAAAATAAAAGATAATTTATATATATTAGAAAACTTCCCTCTTAAAAAATATCCTGATAATTTAGAAATTATTTTTTATATTCAATCAAAAATTTTCAATTATACAAAAAAAATTACTAAAAAAATTTATTAGGAGGTGGTATTATGAAAAAAATTGTTTTTTTATTTAGTATTTTAATTATAGGTTTTTCAATTTTTGCTGGTACATTTTATAATCCTTTAGGTCCTACTCTCTTGCCTGCTGCAGAATTATATATAAACAAAGTTCCAACATTACAAACATATTATTGGAGAAATATTGATCAAGCTCAAGCTTTAGTTTTAAAAGAACAAGCGGATTTTATTGTTCTTCCTGTTGCTTTAGGTGTTGAATTAATAAATAAAGGCGCTAATTACAAATTAGCTGGCATTTCGTTATGGAAAACATTTTATCTTGTTTCTTCACAAAAAATAACTAATGTTGAAGATTTAAATGGCAAAAGGATTGTTACACTTCATGGCCCTGGTCAAACAGCTGATGTAATATTAAAAATACTAAAAAAGATGAAAAATATTGACTTTGAAATAGCATATGTAACAAGTGGTCCAGAAATTATACAGCTATTAGCTTCCGGAAAAGAAAATATTGCCGTATTACCTGAACCATTTGTTTCATTAGCAGAAATAAAAACAAAAGGAAAAATTAAAACACAAATGGATTTACAAAAATTATATTCTAATTTATTTAATTTAAAAGATGAAAAAATCCCTATAGCAGGCATTTTTGTATCAAATAAAAAATTTTCAGAAAATCCAAATTTTGTCAAGCGGGTATTGAATGCCTACGAAGCTTCAGCAAATGACTTTTATAAGAATAACTTTGAAGAAGCTTTGAATTATGTATTTAAAATTATGCAAACTATGCCAAAACCTGTTTTAGAAAAAGCTGCCTCACGTTCAGAAATCTATTATACAAAAGATATTAAAAATATAACGGATTTATATTTAAAAAACTTATATGAATATGGCGCTATATCCGATATTCCAAAAGATCTTTATTTAAATTATTAGGAGAATAATATGAATAACAAATTTTTTGATGAATTTAAAAAATTATGTAATATATTGCAAAAGAGTATTGAAAAATGTCCATGGGTAAAATCTATAAATACAAAAATTATGTTAAATGAAGCCTCTTCTGAGATAAAAGAAATAGAAGAGGCTCTTTCTAAGAATGATATTGATAATCTTGAAGAAGAAATTGGAGATTTAATATATGATTCACTTTTACTATTAAAAATTGCTGAAAGAGATTATAAAATATCTTCCGACAAAGTAATCAAACGAGTTGTATCAAAAATTTCCAATAGAAAACCTTGGCTTTTCTGGGAAAAAAATACTTCTTACGAAGAAGCAGCAAAGATCTGGAAGGAAAGAAAAACAGCAGAAAAAAAGCTAGGTGAGAATATTGATTAAAGTTTATTTAAGTGATCTCCACATTGGTAATGGTAATAAAAAGGATGATTTCAAATATGATAGTGAATTAATAAAAATTTTAGATGATTTAAATAAAGAATCAAACAATGAATTGTATATTGTAGGTGATGGATTTGAAATTCTTCAATCATATGAAACACACCATAAAAGTAATGATGTACTTGAAATTGTAAAAAACATTGATTTTAATTATATTCTACATAAAATTGAACAAAATCATAAAGATTTAATAAACGCTTTTAGAAAATATTCTCAAAAAAATACCATACATTATATAGTGGGGAATCATGATTATTACTTACTTTTTGATAATAAATTAAAATCTACATTTAAAGAATTTTTAGGGAAAAATGTTGAAATCCATCCTTATTATTATGATGAAAAATGGGAACTTTTTATTATTCATGGAAATCAATTTGATGCCCTTAATAGATTAACCCTTACTAAAACAGGAAAAATATTATCTCCATATGGTGAATTAATGGAAAACTTTATATCTAAATACTTTGATAACGAGGTTCTAAATGTTCTTCCAGATGAAATACTAATGGATTATGATAACATCGAACCAAAAATGGAAATATTTCTTTGGTTAGAAGTTATAAGAAAAAAGTATTCTATAGGTCTTGATTTAGAATATAAATGGATAGATATGTTTGTCAATTTTGTAAGAAGCAAGGAATCAAAAGAATGGTTAAAAGAAAACTATCCATTCATACATCTTTTATCATATATATTTATTAATAAAATAGGTGGAATAAAATTCAGCGAGATGCTTGTAAGAGTTATAAGTTCATTACGAGGAGCAAAAAGAACAAATTATTTAATGGAAAATGTGAAAAAGTTATTATATAAAAATAGAGTTATTCCAAAAAAATATTGTGTTGGATATTCTGAAAAAGATATTGTTATACCTTCAAAATTACAAGGAATAATCATGGGACATATACATGTCCCATCATATGAAGTATTTCCAACTGATGACGGCGAAGTTTTCTATTGTAACCTGGGAAGTTGGAAACACACCATAAAAAGGACCTCTGTTAAAAACAATTCAAAATTTTTAAAAAGAACTCAAATAAGTTATTTTATAGTAAAAGAAAGTAACAAAAGCTTAAACACTGAATTTATAATAAAAGATATGATATAATTAAGGAGGATAATTATGAATATTGGAATTATAGGCTCTGGAAGTTGGGGAACTTCTATATCAAAAATTTTATTGAATAATGGCCATACCGTTAGAATATGGTCAAGAGACAAGCATGTAGTTGAGGCTTTAAAAAATGGTGAAAATCCATATTTTCTTCCTGGGATTTCAATACCAAAATCAATTATTCCGTCCTTAGATATAAAAGAAGTAATTGAGAATTCTGAGTTATTAGTTTTAGCTATCCCAACACAGGCAATCAGGGAAGTTTCTGAAAAGATTAAACTCTATTATAAAAATCAAATTCTTGTTAATCTAGCAAAAGGATTAGAAATCCACACACAAAAAAGAATAAGTGAAATTTTACAAGATATTTTAGGAGAAAATATAAAATATGTGATATTAAGCGGTCCAAGTCACGCTGAAGAAGTTGCAAGAGATATTCCAACAAGTGTAGTCGCTTCGTCATATGATTTAAAATATGCAAAAATTGTTCAAGAAAATTTTAGTAATGTCTCTTTCAGAGTGTATACTAACGATGATGTTATTGGGGTAGAAATTGGAGGAGCTATGAAAAATGTAATAGCAATTTCTGCTGGTATAATTGATGGTATAGGTGGATGGGACAATTCTAAGGCCGCATTAATTACTAGAGGGCTTGCAGAAATTATGAGATATGGCGAAAAAAAGGGGGCAAAAAAGGAAACTTTTTCAGGGTTAGCTGGTCTTGGTGATTTAATAGTAACCTGTACGAGCCAACATAGTAGGAATAGATATGTTGGCGAAATGATAGGAAGAGGGAAAAAATTAAATGAAATTATTGAAAATATGAATATGGTGGCGGAAGGTATTTATACTGTAAAAGCTTTATATAATGAAATAAAAGTGTTAAATATAGAAATGCCTATAACAGAAAAAACATATGAAGTGCTTTATTTAAATAAAAATCCTAAAATGGCCATTCATGAATTAATGATGAGAGAATTAAAAAATGAAATTTAACCTTTTACATTGATAAGGAGGGAGAAACATATGGAAAAGATGGTATATTTTTACGGCGGTGGTATCGCCGAAGGTAGCGCAAAAATGAAAAACTTATTAGGTGGAAAAGGTGCTAATCTTGCAGAAATGGCAAGAATGGGTTTACCTGTTCCAGCAGGTTTCACAATTACAACTGAAGTTTGTGATTATTATTGGAAACATGATAGAAAATTTCCTGAAACATTAGAAGCTGAAGTAGAAGCTGCTTTAAAAAGATTAGAAGAAGTATCCGGTAAAAAATTTGGTGATAAAGATAATCCATTATTGGTATCAGTTAGATCAGGTGCAGCTGTTTCTATGCCTGGTATGATGGATACTATTTTAAACTTAGGTTTAAACGATGAAACTGTTGAAGCATTAGCAAAAAATACAAATAATCCAAGATTTGCATATGATGCTTACAGAAGATTCATGCAAATGTTTGGTGATGTCGCATTAGGAATTCCTCACCATGACTTTGAAGAAGCTTTAAATAAAGTTAAAGAAGAAAAAGGCGTTAAATTGGATATTGAATTAGAAGCTGATGACTTCAAAAAAGTTGTAGAATTATACAAAGAAATTTATAAAAAAGCTGGAAAAGAATTCCCACAAGATCCTAAAAAACAATTATGGATCGCTATTGAAGCTGTATTTGGTAGCTGGATGAATGAAAGAGCTATTAAATATAGAGCTATTAACGGAATAAAAGAAGGGGAATTATTAGGTACAGCTGTTAACGTAGTTATGATGGTATTTGGTAATATGGGTGATGATAGTGGAACAGGTGTATGTTTCACAAGAGATCCAAATACTGGAGAAAAGGTTAAATATGGTGAATACTTACCAAATGCACAAGGTGAAGATGTTGTTGCTGGTATAAGAACACCTTTCCCATTAGAAAAATTAAATGAAATTATGCCTGATGTATATAAAGAATTAACAGATATTATGGATAGATTAGAACATCATTATAAAGATATGCAAGATATTGAATTTACAGTTGAAAAAGGAAAATTATATTTCTTGCAAACAAGAACAGGAAAAAGAACAGCTAAAGCTGCAGTTAAAATTGCTGTTGACTTAGTAAAAGAAGGATTAATCGATAAAGCTACAGCTGTAATGAGAGTAACACCAGATCAAATTGACAAATTATTACACCCTGCATTCGACGAAGCAGAAGTTAAAAAAGCACAAGAAATCGGAGAAGGATTACCAGCATCACCAGGTGCTGCAACAGGTAAAGTTGTATTCAGTGCTGATGAAGCAGAAGAATTAGCTAAAGAAGGGACTCCTGTTATCCTTGTAAGACCAGAAACAAGTCCAGAAGATGTCGGAGGTATGAACGCTGCCGAAGGTATTTTAACCGCTACAGGTGGTATGACATCACACGCAGCTGTTGTTGCAAGAGGTATGGGTAAACCAGCTATCGTTGGTGCTGAAGAAATTGTTATTGACGAAAAAGCTAAAGAATTTACAGCAAGAGGCGTTACTGTAAAGGATGGAGACTGGATTTCAATTGATGGTACTACAGGTAAAGTTTATCTTGGTAAAATTAAAACAATCAAACCACAAGGTTTAGAAGGAGAAGTTGCTGAATTATTGAAATTTGCTGATGATATAAGAGTATTAGGAGTTAGAGCTAATGCTGATATTCCAAGAGATGCTAAAGTAGCTAGAAACTTTGGCGCAGAAGGTATTGGATTATGTAGAACAGAACATATGTTCTTTGAAGGCGACAGAATTCAAAAAATGAGAAGAATGATTGTTTCTAAAACTGTAGAACAAAGAGAAGCTGCATTAGCAGAATTATTACCACTACAAAAAGATGATTTTAAAGGTTTATTTGAAGCAATGGAAGGATTCCCTGTAACAATCAGATTATTAGATCCACCATTACACGAATTCTTACCAAATGACGAAGAACAAATGAAAGAATTAGCACCACAATTAGGTATAACTGTAGAAGAATTAAAAGAAATCGTTGAAAACTTACACGAATTCAACCCAATGATGGGACACAGAGGTGTAAGATTAGCTATCACATATCCAGAAGTTGCTGTAATGCAAACAAAAGCTATTATCATGGCTGCTATTGAAATGGTTAAAGAAGGTAAAAAGGTTAAACCAGAAATTATGATTCCATTAGTAGGAACAGTAAATGAATTAAAATACTTAGATAAAATAGTTAGAGAAACTGCAGATAAATTAATCGAAGAAGCTGGCGTTGATTTAGATTACAAAGTTGGTACAATGATAGAAGTTCCAAGAGGAGCTATTACAGCTGATGAAATTGCTGAAGTTGCTGAATTCTTCAGTTTTGGTACAAACGACTTAACACAAATGACATTAGGTTTCTCAAGAGATGATTATGGTAAATTCATAAATGATTACATTGAAAAAGGAATTTATGAAAAAGATCCATTCAAACATGTTGACCAAACAGGCGTTGGCAGAATGGTTAAAATTGCAAAAGATTATGGTAGATCAGTAAATCCAGAATTAAAATTAGGTGTTTGTGGTGAGCATGGTGGAGATCCAGAATCAATTGAATTCTTCCACAAAACACAATTAGATTACGTAAGTTGTTCACCATACAGAGTTCCAATTGCAAGATTAGCCGCAGCTCAAGCAGCAGTTAAATTCAAAAGAGGAAAATTTGTAAATTACGCTGACTAATATAATAATCAAAACCCCGGGAGATTTATTTCTCCCGGGGGTTGATTATTATATTATTATTATTATTACCTTTGTACCAAATTTCTTACTTAAAAACAATTGTACATACTATATTTATACTTCGATAAGTTTTCACTTTCAAAAGGCTTTCTAAAAATAAAAAGATGTTCGTGCATTATTAAATAAAAATTATATTTTTCAACTTGTTTTTTCCAATATGGAGTTGTTTGACAGTTATATTGAATTTTTATTATATCTTCCTTTAAAATGAAGTTGTTTTTCAAAAATTTTTGCATTACAAAATATGCTAATGGTATATAATGTCTATTTCTTCTTGTATCTCCAATAAGTATTGCACAAAATTTTCCAGGTTTTAAAACTCTATAAAATTCTTTTACAGCATATTCTAATTCATCACAAAACTTTTTAACTCCTGAAATGTTTGAAAAATCCCCTTTTATTTCCCCTTCTGAATATTTTATAATATTCAGATATGGTGGATGAGTTAATATTAAATCTATAGAATTGTTTTTTATGAAATTTAAATTTCTCGCATCTCCAACTATACATTTCGGTTTATATTTTCCTTTTTCAAAAGTTATATTCTGTTTGCTTATTTTAATTGCATTAGGATTAATATCAACACCTATACTTTTTCTATTTAATAATTTAGCTTCTATTAATGTTGTTCCCCCACCCACCATAGGATCCAATATTAAATCATCTTCTTTAGAATATCTTAAAATTATATTTCTAGCTATTTGCGGAGCAAAATTGCCTCTATATTTAGAATTATGAGTTTCCCATCTCCCTCTTTCAGGAAATGACCAAACCGTTGAATATTCTAATCCATATTTTTTCTCCATTTTCACATCTCCGTTTTTACTATCTTAATAAATTTTTTTAATGTGTGCAAATTATAAATTTTATCAATTATGGAAAAAGCTTCTTGGATCTTATTTTTAGCGGACATCCATCCTTTACCATCTGTTATCCATACAAATTCAAATTCATCATATTTTTTCAATTTATTTGCTAATTCAGAATAGGCTCTTGCTACTTCATTAGGTTTTGAACCTCCACCATTAAAAAAATTTACTTCTATTAAATATTGTTTTTTAGACGTATTTATTACATAATCAAATCTTTTTTCATCATAACCAAGACTTGTAATTTCAGGAAAACTTTTAACATTAACTTCTTTTTTAAAACTTATTTTATTTTTATTAAAAATTTTTTCTATTATTTTTGCCATATTTTTTCCTGAACGGTTTTTTCTGGCATTTGTATCAAGTCCAACCTCTATGCCAAATACATAATCTACAAGGTTTGTAATGTTTTTATCTAAAAATATTTTTTCTAAACCTGTTTCTTTTATAAAATAATATATATTTTCTGGTTCTTTAAAATATTGCTCGATATATGCATAGTTACCAAATTCATCTAAAACTTTCTTTTTATGTTTTTTACGCACTGCAATTAATATATCAAGAACATCAAAAGCTTTAGGATTTTCTTGATGCAATTCATATACAGCTTTTTTAATATCTTTCTTTCCAAGCAAATAATTTAGTTGATTTAACTTTATCTCTATCTTTGATACATTATTTATAACTTTATCAAAATCAGTAAAATAATCTAATGTTGCATTAGTTTCTGATAATGTACTAATAAATTCGTCAAATCTATCCATTAAAATCCCCCCTAATCAAAATAATTTCTTATTAATAATTCTGTGATGGTTCCTCTCTTTTGAGATTTAGAATTTATCATTCTTTTTGCCCGCACTCTTTCAATAATATAGTCTTTATACAACTCATCAAAAAAATTATCATTGATATTCATATTTTTTGGATCAGAATTACTTAACAAAGCTTTTGCACCTTTTTCAGTAATTTTATCATAAAAAATTTTTAAACGTAATTGATCATTATCATCAAAATTATTTTTAGAATATGATGTAAAGTTGGCCGTAGAGCTCAGAGGTCTATACGGCGGATCTAAATACACAAATGTTTTTTCATCTATGAATTTATTACTCAATTCAAAATCTCCATAATAAATACTTACATTTTGTAAAGCAAAAGATACATTTCTTAAATTTTTTTCATCACATATTTTTGGATTTTTATATTTTCCAAAAGGCACATTAAATTCTCCCTTTGAATTAACTCTATATAGACCGTTATAACATGTTCTATTTAAAAAAATAAATAAAGCAGCTTTCTTTAATGGATTATTTTTTAAATTATTAAACTCTTCTCTTTGATGATAATAGAACTTTTTTCTTTCTTCATCAGACTTTTCTTTATATAGAGATTCAAATATATGTAATAAATCAATTAATTCATCTACATTGCTTTTTATGATATTATATAAATTTATCAATTCTATATTTGCATCAAAAATATAAGCTTCCGTAATATTATAATTTGAAAGCAGATAAAATAATACTGCGCCACTACCTACAAAAGGTTCAACATATTTCATTCCTCCACTAGATTTTAACTTTTTAGGCAATCTTTTTTCAATCTCTGGTATTATCTGAGTTTTTCCACCTGCCCACTTCAAAAAAGGTTTTGCTGTTATTTGATTGAATAATCTATTCATAATATTCCTCCAATCTAATTTAAAAATTCTCTTAATTAAAAATATTTTATTGTGACCTTTGTAACAACTGTAGAATATTTGTATACTGTTGTTACAATTATATATATCTCATAAATATTTTATCTTTGAAGCTAAATATAATATTTCTTCAATAATCAACCCTTCTTTTATTAACATTAAAAAATAATCTTTTTTCTCCGCAAATATTTTTTAACTAAGTTGTACACAAATCATTAAATAATATAGAAGAATTTATCAACTCATCTTTTAAATCATAAAAAATAAAGGTATTAATAGATAAAAGGTGTATTAGTTTATCCATCTGTATTAAAAATAACTTTTTCTATTTCTCCTTCAATGTTGTCAAGATACCAATCCATTTTCAATAAATCTTCATCAAGAATACTCTCGTTTCTATCTACAATTAAATTTCCATTATTATCATATATTGGACCACTAAAAATATCAAAATTATTATTCTTTAATAATTCTTTTAATACCCCTACAATTTTCTCTGTTTGTCCTGGTATTAGTTTTTTATTCTTATATAATTTAACAATTTTTCTATCCATTCCATACCAATATTTTTTTAAATCCTCTAAGTTTTTTGAAGTTGTTATTATCCATTCGTTATTTAATAGTTTTTCAACTATTCTTTTATAAAATCTCCCCCATTTCCAATATGCTGCTGCTATATAAGTATTTGGAGTTATATCTTGAGTTATTATATTATATCCTATAGTATATATATCATATTTATCTGCAATAGTTTGAGGTATTATAGAATCCATATCTGATACTAAAATATCTATATTTTCATTAATTAATTGCATAGTTTTTTCACTTTCAATATCATGATCTATCCACTTTTTTGTCCATTTAACAATTATTTTAGCACGAGGATTTACTGATTTAACACCTAGAGAAAAAGCATTTAAATTCCTTATAAATAGTGGTAAAGGAAATGGAGCTAAATATCCTATTTTATTATTTTTTGTCATCGCTCCAGCTAATATTCCAGATAAATATTTAGGCTGATAGATTCTACCAAAATAAACTGATAAGTTTCTATAACTTTTATATCCAGCACAATTTAAAAATTTTACATTTGGAAATTCTATAGCCGCTTTATAGGTAGGATCCATAAAATCAAAACTTGTAGTTATAATTAAGTTATAATCTTGTTCCACTAATTCTTTTATTACTTCAAATGACTTTTCTTTTTTTACATTTTCTATATAAAAGGTATTTATTTTATCTCCGAATTTTTCTTTTATGTATTTTCTTCCAATCTCATGAGACTTCACCCAAGTGCTTTCTTCAATATAATTTCTGTATAAAAAAGCAATATTAATTCGTTTATCATTATTTGATTTAATAAATGAAGAAAATACATCTTGAAATATTCCTTTTTTCCCTTCTATATAAATATCTTCAAGTTCTTTAATTATTATTTTCACTTGTGATTTTAATTCCTTATCAGAAATTAGTCTTTGAATTCCATATTTTTTTAAATAATATAAAAAAGCTTCTCCTGTGGTAATAGGCAATTTTTCACCGTTTAACTCATGAAATATTTTTCTAAAATCCCAATAAATAAATCTTTCAAAATGTCTAAAAAATTCTGTTGGATTTTCATTGTTTTTTTCTATATAATCAAATAAAATTTTCTCTAATTCTTTAAATCCACCTTCTCTTTTAAACCATATCATATTTATTTTTGTTTTATTATAAAACTCCAAAAATTCATAGTATATCCTTATATTTAAATCCATTTCATCATAACTTGGTATTAATCTTTTTACATTACCCATTATAGATGGTGATTCAAGATATTTCAAAACACTTACTCTTTTATTACCCTCTACTACAAAAAATTTATTTAAGTATTCATATGCTATAATAGCATCTCTTATCCCTTCTTCTTGCTGAGCTTCAAATAAATTCATCCATTTTATAGCAAATTCCGTATTCTCTTCTAATAGGGGCATAAAATTTTTTGCAAATGCACTTTTTCTAGATGAGTAAAATGTTCCTTTTATTTTTGTAATTGGAATTTCTATTGTTCCGAGAGATACTTCACTAACTATATTTTTATTTTTTATAATTTCCTCAAGGGCAGGTAAATAACCGTCTTTACCTCTACTTTGCCAAAATAATAATTCTCTCTCACCCATTTTTTTTGCTATTCTATATTCTTTAGAACTATCATATCTCATATTACTCATATAATCCTCTCCCATCAATTAAAGAAAAATTTCCTTAAATTTAATTACTCCTTCCTCACCTATAATTTCTACTATTTCTTTTCTTGTTTCATCATATTTTACATATTTATATGGGACAGCATTTAGTAAATAAGATTTTTTATCTTTATGATGTATTATAAAATTTAATAATTGATCTGTATATCTTGGGTGTATATGACCATAAAACCAGATTTTTGGAAAAAACTTTTTATAAATTAACCCCATTAATTTGGATCCTCTATGATATGTACTTATCTCTTCTTCAAACATATTTCCCAATCCAGGAGGCGAATGCGTAATTATTATATCTATATCTTTTACAAACTTAAAATTTTTATTCCTTTGAAGCTTTCTTTTAAAAGATTTTACATCCTTTTCAGAAAAATGAAATGGTCTTTTGCCATATGAAAAAGCTCCAGAGAAACCACCAATGTATAAATTATTTTTTATATTTAATTCTTTTTTTAAATTTATAATATTTTCATGTAGTATTATCAATCCTTTATATACACTAGAATATCCAGATAAATCCACATCAAAAATATTTTTAAAATATTTTTTATCATGATTACCATAAATCATATAGCTTACTTTTGGTTTTAATGTATTTAATAAATAATCAAAATACCCTGGAGATAAATCTCCACATCCAAATAAAATATCGCATTTTTTTATTTTTTTAGGCAAATAATTTCTTTCTTCATCAGAAACTGCAAGTATCTCTATCATTTTATCTTCCTTCCGATTTTTTTTTATTATACCAAAAAAGTTAATAAAATTTATAAAATAAAATTTATAATAATTTTATGCTATAATGTTAGTATGACAAATTAAAAATAGGAGGTAATATAATGAAATGGGATTTAACATTTTTTTATGATTCGCCAGAAAGCGAGAATATAAAAAGAGATTTTGAATCTGCATTAGAAAATACGAAAAATATAAAAGAAAAATACTATTCAAAACTTTCATCAGAAAATTTAACTGCTTCTGAATTAAGAAATTTTTTTAAAGATTTAGAGGAAATTATGGAAAAGCCATATTTTGCTATACAATATGCTCATTTACTATATGCTGAAAATACTCAAAACGTCCAAGCCCAAAAATTAATAGCCATGGGACAGGATTATTTAACAAAAGGTGAGATAGAATTATCTTTTTGGAAACCATTATTACTTAGCCATCCAATTGAAAAACTAGAAAGATGGAAAAATTCTGAAGAATTAAAAGAATATAAACACGTAATGGAAAAATTGATTAAAGAAAAACCTCATGTTTTAAGCGAAGATGCAGAAAAAGTATTATCTGCTTTACAACCTGCAGGAAGAGATGCTTTTGATATGCTATATGAAAAATTAACTTCATCATATAGCTTTGAAATAGAAATTGATGGTGAAATAAAAAAAATGACTGGTCCTCAAATTAGAGCATTACGACAAAATCCAAACAAAGAATTAAGAAGAAAGGCTATGAAAATGTTTTTTGAAAAATATCATTCAGATAAAATAGTTTTAGAAAGTACATTTAACTCTGTAGCAAAATATTATGATACAGAAACTAAATTAAGAAATTATCCTAGACCTATTTCTATGAGAAATATGGCAAATGAAGTTGATGATAGTATTGTTGATATGGTAATCGATGTTACAACAGAACAAGCTCCTATAGTGCATAGATATTATAAATGGAAGGAAAAATATTTAGGTTATGAATTAACATTGGCTGATATTTATGCTCCATTAGATCCTGTAAAAAAAGAGATATCTTTTGAAAAAGCTAAAAATATGGTTTTAGAATCATATTATGATTTTGATAAAGAAATTGGTGACATTGTCAAATCATTTTTCGATGAAAACAGAATAGATTCTGAAATAGCGCCAGGAAAAAGAGGGGGAGCATTTTGCTCATATAACATACCAAATTATAAACCATTTATTTTAATGAATTTTACGGGAAACATGAGAGATGTTATGACACTAGCTCATGAATTAGGCCATGGTGTACATGGAACCTTATCTTCAAAACAAAATTTATTAAATTATCATACTCCTCTAACAATGGCAGAAGTAGCATCAGTTTTTGGTGAAATGTTAGTAATGGATAAATTATTAAATGAATTAAATGAAGATGATAAAAAAGTATTTATTGCTTCAAAAATAGAGGATATGTTCGCCACAATGTTTAGACAAAATATGTTTGCAAGATTTGAAATTCAATCGCATAAAATGATTGATGAAAATGGTTTGGCAACATATGATGAATTATCTGATTTGTATGAGAAAGAATTAAAAATAATGTTTGGAGATTCAGTGAAAATCACTGAAGAATACAAATATGAATGGAGTTCTATTCCTCATATGATCAGTGTTCCGTTCTATGTATATGCATATAATTTTGCAAATTTATTAGTAATTGCATTATATGAAAAATATTTAGAAGAAGGGAAAGCATTTGTACCTAAGTATAAAGAATTATTATCAAGCGGAGGAAATAATGCTCCTGAAGTTTTATTATCAAAAATTGGTATAGATATAACAAAAAGAGAATTTTGGGAAAAAGGATTTAAATATCTAGAAAGAGAATTAATTAGTAAATTGTAATTGTTATAAATATGTATTTGTTCTTTAAAAAATTTTTTCTTTTTTACAAAAAATTAAAGAAACTAAAATTGTTTTATATATTAACTTATAAACAAACACCCCTATATGATAGGGGTGTTTGTTTAAATTATGGTTATTTTTTTATAAATCTTGTGTAAATAACCATAATATATTACAAAAATTTTTCTACTATTGTAATTTTTTCTTAGTTGATAATAGGACAAAAATTGGTATAATTAAAATGATTTAGTGAAAAAAATAATTTAAAATACCAAAGGAGGTTGCAAAATGAAAAAGTTTGCCACTATATTATTACTTATATTATCATTAACTATTTTCGCTGGTATGTTTGGGTATGGACAAGGTGGAGTAGTAAATGTTTATACTAGCAGACATTATGACACAGATCAACAATTATATAATGATTTTACAAAACTTACAGGTATTAAAGTTAATGTTATTAAAGCTGGAGAAGACGAATTAATTGAAAGAATGAAAAATGAAGGTGAAGATACAAACGCCGACTTATTCATTACTGCAGATGTGGGAAGATTACATAGGGCAAAAGAATTAGGATTATTACAACCAATTGTATCTGAAATATTGACAAAAAACATTCCATCATATTTAAGAGATAGAGATAATTATTGGTACGCTTTAACAGTTCGAGCAAGAGTAATTGCATATGCACCAGAAAGAGTTGATATATCTAAAATAAAAACATATGCAGATTTAATTAAACCGGAATGGAAAGGAAGAAT
The DNA here is from genome assembly GCF_054657315.1 of Marinitoga arctica. Taxonomy (NCBI): domain Bacteria; kingdom Thermotogati; phylum Thermotogota; class Thermotogae; order Petrotogales; family Petrotogaceae; genus Marinitoga; species Marinitoga arctica. Next base: position 53,163 of record NZ_BAAHYY010000007.1, read on the forward strand.
TTTAATACGCTCATCTTCAAATATTTATAATCAATCTTTAGTTGCTTCTTTTATAGCTATTTATGGTGAAGAATGGGCTTTTAATTGGGCAAAAGGAATAGTTGAAAATATGGCAAGAGAACCACAAGGGAATGATAGAGCACAAGTAATTGCTGTAGCTGCAGGTGATGGAGATATTGCAATAATTAATACTTATTATATGGGAAAAATGTTAAATTCATCAGATGAACAGCAAATTAATGCTGCAAAAAAGGTTAAATTATATTTCCCAAAAAAAACGCATATAAATGTTAGTGGTGCTGCAGTAGCAAAATATGCAAAAAATAAGGAAAATGCTATTAGATTATTAGAATTTCTCACAAGCAAAGATGCTCAAAAATTATATGCTGAAGCTAATTATGAATATCCTGCAAATCCTGAAGTTGAACCATCTGAATTTTTAAAATCATTTGGGAAGTTTGAACCACAAGATATAGACTTAACATTATTAGGAGAATACAATTCAAAAGCTGTGGAAATCATGGATAAAGCAGGTTGGAAATAATATGAAAAAAACGACCTTTTTATTAATTTTAGTGATTTCTATACCAATATTTATCGTATTATATAATTTTATATTACCTTCAAATGAAAACTGGACACACATTTATACATATTTATTAAAAAATTATGTATTAAACTCATTAAAATTAATAATTGGTACTGCAATACTTTCATCATTAATAGGAATTCTAAGTGCATGGTTTATAAGTTATTATGAATTTCCCTATAGAAATTTTTTTGAATGGGCGTTAATTTTACCTTTAACAATACCACCTTTTATAGGCTCATATGTTTATGCTGGAATGCTAAGTTATACTGGTACCATTCAAACATTATTAATGAAATATACTAATTATAATGGGAAATCTTATTTACTGAATATAATGTCTATTTCAGGTGCTGTATTTATTTTTTCAATATTTTTATTTCCATATGTATATTTAACAGTTAAATCTTTTTTCAGTAAACAAATATCAGGTATTATTGAAGCCTCACAATCTTTGGGAAAAAACTCTCTAACAACATTTTTTAAAGTTATTCTTCCTTTGGCTAGACCCGCAATTGTAGGCGGGACTAGTCTTGTATTAATGGAGGTTTTAAATGATTATGGCGTTGTAAAATATTATGGTATACCAACATTTAGTACTGGTATATTTAAAGCATGGTTTTCATTAGGAGATGTAAATACTGCTATTAGACTATCTGCTGTAATGTTATTATTTGTATTTATTGTTTTATCAATAGAAAGATATTTAAGACAAAATAAAGCGTTCTTTACTAAAAATAAAAAACCTATAAACAGAAGAAAGTTAAAAGGTATTCCATTATTCCTTGTAATGACCTTTTATATTATCGTATTTTTTGTATCTTTCCTTTTACCTTTATTACAATTAATTCAATGGAGTATTTTTTCATATAAAAATACAAATATTAATTTTTTTAAATTAACTTTTAATTCATTTTTTATATCTTTTATTAGTTCTATTTTAATAATAATTATTGCATTAATAATTTCTGATACAATAAGATTTAGTAGAAAAAATTCAAAAATTTTATCTAAATTAGCAACTATGGGATATTCAATACCTGGAGCAGTTATTGCAGTTGGTGTTATGGTTTTCTTTATAACTTTGGATAAAAAATTATATCCTATATACAATATGTTAAATTTTAAAACAAAATTAATATTATCTTCTTCCATTATTATGCTAATATATGCATATATTGTTAGATTTTTAAATATTGCATATAGTCCAATAGATTCAAATTTTGAAAAAAACGGGAAATATTATCATGAAGCTTCAAGAAGTTTAGGAAAAACATTTTTTAAGACATTTATTAATATTGATATTCCTATGATTAAACCAGCTATTTTTAGTGCTTTCATTTTTGTATTTATAGAAATAATAAAAGAATTGCCATTAACACTTATTTTACGCCCTTTTAATTTTGATACTTTGGCTACAAAAGTGTTTGAGTATGCAAACGATGAAATGATTCATGAAGCTTCAGTAGCTTCATTAACAATAATAATAATAATTTTCGTTTTCATCATGATATTAAAAAAATTATCAGGAGATGATAAATAATGTTTTTATATGTCGAAGATATTTGGTTTAAATATAATAAGGATTATATATTAAAGGGTGTCGATTTTCAAATTAAAAAAGGGGAAACTGTAGCTATTTTGGGAGAAAGCGGGAGTGGAAAAAGTACAATTCTCAGAGTTATTGCTGGATTTGAAAGACAACAAAAAGGAATAATTCGCTTAGAAGATAAAATTTTATCTTCTAGTAACAAATTTATTTTGCCTGAAAAAAGAAATATAGGTTTCGTTTTTCAAGATTATGCATTGTTCCCACATATGACCGTCAAAGAAAACATCGAATATGCTAAAAAGGGGAAATCTAAAAATATGTTGGAATTAGTGGGTTTAATAGGTTATGAAAACAGATATCCATATGAATTAAGTGGCGGGCAGCAACAAAGAGTTGCATTAGCTAGAACTTTAGCGACGGAACCAAAATTACTTTTATTAGATGAACCCTTCAGCAACTTAGATGAAAACTTAAAAGATAAAATAAGAATTGAGTTAAAAGAAATACTAATAAAGGCAAATACAACTACTATTCTAGTAACACATGATAAAAATGATGCTCTTTCTTTGGCAGATAAAATTATTATTCTTGAAAAAGGAAAAATAAGATTTTTTGGCATTTCACAAGAAATAAAAAAAAATTAGTATAAAAATAATAAAAGAGGCCAAATACGGCCTCATTTATAATGGAAATTTTGATAATCCTCCATCAACCAAAATTGTTTGTCCATTAATATAAGATGCTTTTTTCGAAGAAAGGAAAACAACAACATTTGCAATTTCTTCAGGTAAAGCCATCCTCTTTAATGGAATAGCCTCCGAAATCTCTTTTTCTTTACTTTCGTCAACTAATTCCCTTACCCTATTAGTTTTTGTCCAACCAGGACCTACAGCATTAATGGTTATATTATATTTTCCATATTCTAAAGATAATGTTTTTAATAATCCTGTTATTCCTAATCTTATAGAGTTAGATATGTATAAATTTTCAATAGGATTTTTTACAGAAAGAGAGGTTAAAAATACTATTCTACTCCACTCTTTGCCTTTCATTTTTGGTAAAAAATATTTTAAAATATGTATAGTACTCATAAGATTTTGCTCAAATCCATAATACCAATCTTCCTCAGAAGTTTCTTCAAAATAACCTGATTTAGGACCTCCGGCATTTAAAAAAATCACATCAGGAATACCATATTTATTTTCTAAAGCCTTTACCATTTCTTCTATATCTTCTTTTTTAGATAGATCACATACAATATATGGAAATCCTGTTTTTTTTAATTTCTCTTCATTTCTTGATATTACAATAGGAATTGCTCCCTCATTTGAAAAATTTTTTGCTACGGACAAACCTATTCCAGAACTCCCCCCAGTTACCATGACTATTTTATCTTTCAATCCTAAATCCATTTTTCTCCCCCCTTTTATTGTTAAATTCCCCTGCACAAACAGCACAGGGGAATTTTTTTATTCAACAGAATTAATTATTTGCATAATTTTTTCTTTCATTAGTTCAAGTTTTTCTTTTGATTTTTCCTCTTCTTTGTCCTTTGAATAAATGTAAATTTTTAATTTAGGTTCAGTACCAGATGGTCTTACTGCATACCATGAACCATCATCAAAGAAAAATCTTAAAACATTCGACTTAGGAACATCTGTACCTTTTATTTCACCAGATAATAAATCATAATCCTTTTTCTCTAAATAATCCATATATCTTACAAGTTTCATACTTCCAATTTCTCTTGGAAAATCTTTTCTATATATTTCCATAATTTTTTTCATCTTTGTCATACCTTCTAAACCTTCAATAATTATAGAAAAATTGTTTTCGAAATAATATCCTATCTCATTATACATATCATATAAAACGTCAACCAATGTTTTACCTAACTTTTTATAATATGCTGCTGCCTCTGAAACAAACATAGAAGAAATAACTCCATCTTTATCTCTTACAAATGTTCCTGTTACATAACCTATACTTTCTTCATAACCAAATTCAAAATCATATTTACCTTCTAATTCATTTTCTAATCCACATATGTTTTTAAAACCTGTTAATGTTTCAAAGGTAACAACTCCATATTTTTCTGCTAATTCTTTTCCTAAATCCCCTGTAACTATTGATTTTATAATCATTCCTTTTTCTGAAAGTATTCCTTTTTCCTTTCTTCCTTCTATAATATATTTAATCAATAATGCCCCTGTTTGATTCCCATTTAGCGGTATATATTCATTATTATGTTTTACCATTACCGCTGTTCTATCACAATCTGGATCAGTTGCAATTATTATATCTGCATCTTTTTCTTTAGCTAATCTCTTCGCATATTCAAAAGCTTTAATATCCTCAGGATTAGGATATCCAACAGTGGTAAAATCTGGATCTGGGTTTTCTTGTTCTGGGACAACAAATACATTTTTAAATCCTCTTTCTGCTAAAACTCTTCTTACTGGTTTATTTCCTGTACCATTTAAAGGTGTATATACTATCTTTAAATCTTTATCAACATCTTCCCTTATTGCTAAATTTTTTACCTTTTCAATATATTCATCTTCAATTTCTTTACCAACATACTCTAATAATCCTTTTTCTAAAGCTTCCTTTTCTGAAATTTTCTTAACCATAGAAAAATCTGTTAATTTTTTTATATTTTCCATTACAGGTATTGCTACATCATCTAATATTTGAGACCCTTGTTCCCAATACACTTTATACCCATTATAATTTTTTGGATTATGACTTGCAGTTACAACTATTCCAGCTGCAGTATGTAATCTTCTAACTGAGAATGATAATAATGGAGTTGGTGCAATGTGATCAAACAAATATGCTTTTATACCATTTGCTGCTAAAATTAATGCTGCAGTTTTTGCAAATACATCAGAATTATGTCTAACATCATAAGCTATTACAACTCCACGTTTCATATAATCTTCGCCTTTAGATTTGATAAAATCTGCTAATCCTTGAGTAGCTTTCCCTACAGTATAAATATTCATCCTATTTGTTCCAGCACCAAGAACTCCTCTCAACCCTGCTGTACCAAACTCTAATTCTTTGTAGAACCTTTCCATAATCTCTTTTTCATTACCTTTTATAGACAATAACTCTTTTTTAGTTTCTTCATCTACATAAGGACTATTTAACCATTCCTCATAAACCTTCATGTAATCCACTTAAATCACTCCTTTATATATTCTATTGTAACTTATCCGCCACCAAGTAATGGTAAAACCTGTAGTTCCCCATCCAATATTTTTTTATCAAGTGAAATAAATTCATTATTATATAAAAACTTTACCTTCATAGTTATAAAACTCATCTTCCCCATTATTTCTATAAATAGCTTAATATTTATATAATCTTTTTCTTTTGATAATACTTCAAATTTAGAATTCACAACTTTACCTATTTCATCTAAAATTTCATCTATATTTTTTTCTTTATCTAAATATAATTCAATGCTTTTTTTACCCAAAATACTTCTTAAATTACTCATAAATTTTACTTTAAGCATATTATCACCCCTATTTATTATATCACAATAATAAAAATCCATCGTAAAATACGATGAATTTTTATTACATATTTTCAATATTTTTATTTAATTTTTCTTTCATTTTGTACATTTCTTCATCTGCAATTTTTAATGATTCAATATAATTATTAACATCCAGTTCTGATATCCCATATGAAACACTAATATCAAAATCAAAATTATTCCTTTGAATTTTTTGACTTATATTCAACATTTTGTTTTTAATATCTTCAAATGAAGCTTCTGGAAAAACAATCAAAAACTCATCACCACCAAATCTAACAGCAATATCCATCTTACGTATATTATATTGAATAGTATTAGATATAAATCTTAATACTTCATCTCCTTTGACATGACCATATATATCATTAATTTTTTTAAATTTATTAATATCAATCATTACTATAATGGAATTTTTATTACTTCTTTTTAAATATTCAACATGTTTAATAATCCATTCATTGAAAAAATATCTTGAATATAAATTAGTTAATATATCTTTATGCGCTAATGATTCATAATATTCTTTTTCTTCCTTATACTTTCTTAAAATATTTTGATACCTAATTATAAAATCAATTTCACGCGCCACAAGTTCTATTACTCTCTTTTCTTCTTCTGAAAACGCATCTTCACCATTTTTCGAAAATGAAAATACCCCACTTATCTTTCCATTAAAATGATATGGGAAAATATATGAAGTTATATTTTTGTCTTTTATTTCTTTAAACATGGCTTTATAATCATTAATTTGAAAATTCGAAATATTTGGAATATATAATTTTTCTAATTTATTATCTAAAAAATACCATATAATACTTTTTTCATTTCGCTTTCTAATATAATTATACAGTTTATTCTCGTAATATAGCATTACTTTAGATTCATTATCATTTATTAAATATGAATATGCAAACATATCAATTAAATTTATTTTATTTAAATAATTATATATAATTTCCATTACTCCTTTTAAATTAAAATGTTCATCATAAGTTAATTTTAGTATTTTTTCTAAAATATTATTAATTTCATTAAATAATTTGATATTTTTATCCCTCTTTATTTCCTTTGTTATATCACTAAAAACATTTAATGTGTAATTTTTATTATCAATATAAATAGGTGCTGAATATATTCTGTATATTTTATCTTTGTATTGTCTAAAAACAGTTTCGTATATACCTTCTTTTTCTTTTAAAATATTATTCATAATTTCAGCTCTAATTTCTACAGGAAACAACTCAATATATTCATTTATTGTTTTTATTTTTTTTCCTATAATTTTTTCTATTTTTGGAGAGGAATAATAAATATTAAGCTCATCATGAACAACTATATAATCAGGAAAAGCGTCAAGAAATGCAAATATTTCTTGATTTTTATTTTTTATCTTTTTATTTAGTTTATAAATAAATATAGCCAATAAAAAAAACAATATTAGCAGAAAAACAAATACGTATAACATATTATCCTCCGATCAACGGTATGGTTAATCTCAAAAAAGGATTTTCATTAAAAATTAACTTTTTATCTCTTTCAAATTTATCAATAACTTGAGGGAAATAAGTCATATGATATATTATATAATTTAATGGTAATCCAAGTTTATTTAACGTTTTAGCATCTCTAAACCAATCTGGAATTTCAACTGGAGCATCTGAAGAAAAAAACAAAGGTATATTGTTATTATATAATTCTTTAAACCTATATGTTAAATTTTTTCTTGTTCCTAATCTGGAATTCAATATTTTTTTATCTGAATTTATAAATTCCGGCTGCATATCCAAAATTAATTTATATTTTTTTATTTTCCGAATTTGATCATCATGTAATATTGAAGCATGAATTATTCTATGATAATTTACTGGCTTAATTTTATCTACTGCATTCAATATTACATCTATTGCTCCATCACCTATTGAATGCATACATAAATGCAAACCATTATTTTCACAAAATTCCATAACTTTTTCTAATTCAAAACTATTCCAAATCAATTCTCCCCTAGTTTCACTATCATTATATTTTTCCCTTAAATATGCGGTTTTTCCTCCAAAAGATCCATCAACATATATTTTTACCACTTTAAACTTTTCAAAATATCCTTTGTTTTTATATTCTATTAACTCTTCATAATTATTTATAGCAACCTTTTCGTATATTTTGAGATCATTATCAAATGGCAAATTTTCTTTTTCAATCCCATGTAAATCGTCAGAATGTATAACTCCATACCCCTTAGAAATCAAATATTCCTTTGCTTTATTATAGGCTTTTTTAATATCAGAAAAATATCCAAATTTTTCGTAAAATTCTTCTAATGCTTTTTCTTTTATTTCCCCTTTATTATAGACTATATATTCATTATTTTGGTTTAACCTTTCTATTACATAAGAATTAACAATTGCAATATGTCCGCATCTCCTAATTAAAATTATAGGTATATTTTTCGAAATTTCGTCTAATATTTTTTTATTAATATTAGTTTTACTCCAACCTCTTAACATAATTTTCGATGGATTTTCTTTTAATTTTAATTTTATTAAATCCAATATTTCATTATCTTCTAAAGATTCCAAATCTGGATTTAATAATTTTTCTCCAAACCCTAAAATGTGCATATGTGTATCAGTAATCAATGGAGTTACATATTTTTTTATATTAAATTTAGTGTCTTTATATATAAATTCTCCATTTTCATTAAGATAATACATAACATCACCTCTGGTGTAATATATTTTATTATACTATAAATCGTAAAACTTTTTTATATTTTTTACATTTAAATGACATAATATTATTATATTTGCGTATTAAGATATAAAGGAATTTTTACGAAAGAAGGGGGAAAAATGCCACTAAATTCTATATTAGTTATTATACTAGTTTCTTTTGCTTATTTATATATTATTTTTGGAAAAAAGAATAAACCTGTCGTTGTTTTTAGTATTGCATTATTAGTTTCAGCATTACATCTGGTAGAAGGTTTAAATACAGAAAACTTTAGCCATGTGGTAGATATTGATACATTAGGATTATTAACTGGTATGATGATGATTGTTGCTTTTTTGAGTAAATCAGGATTTTTTGAGTATTTTTCAATAAAAATAATAAAATTAGGTGGAAAAAGATTTTTTTTAACCGTCACTATGTTAATGGTTATAGTAGCATTGACCTCAGCTTTTCTTGACAATGTTGTTACTATATTGGTTATGGCACCTATGATTTTTTTAATTTCTGATATGCTTGAAATAAGTCCTATCCCTTTAATTACTCTTACGATCTTAATGGATAACATTGGTGGAGCAGCAACATTAATAGGTAGTCCTTTAAATCTTGTTATAGGCTCAATTAGCGGGTATTCATTTAATGATTTTATTACTAAAATGGGACCTGTCTCAATTCTAGCATTTATAGGGGTTCTTATATATTTTAAAAAACATCTTAAAATTGATGAAAAATCGTTAAAAAATATTGAAAAATTAAAACAAATGAATGAGAACAAAGCTATAACTAATAAAAAAATGATGTGGATTTCACTGATAGATTTTATAATAGTAATTATTCTTTTTATTTTGCATTCTACACTTAATCTTGAATTAGCTGTTATTGCATTATTAGGTGGTTCTATATTGGTGTTTAAATTTTCACATGGTTATGAAGATGTAGCTAAAGATATAGATTGGGATATGCTTTTTTTCTTTGCTGGACTATATATGACTTCTTATGCATTAGAAGAAATAGGGTTTACAGAAAAAATAGCTCACATGTTCATACCATTAGAAACACAACCTCTTTTACTATTGAGCATTTTTTATCTAATAGCTATAATTACAATTCCTATTTTAAATAACGTCCCTTCTGCATTAATTCTAGCACCTGTTATCAAAATATTAGTTGGACAAGGAATGACTCCAGTGCTATGGTGGGCGTTTGCTATAGGTGCTAACTTTGCTACAAGTTTAACTCCACTTGGGGCTGTCCAGAATATTGTTGCGGTAAACTATTTAGAAAAAAATTTAGGAAGAAAGTTTGGATTTATTGAATATATGAAATGGAAGATAGTACCAGTGTTTATTTCTTTAATAATAGGAATAGTCTATATGGGATATTTATTATATATACAATAAATTATAAAATCAGCTTAAAAAGCTGATTTTATAATTTGAATCCTATTTCATTTCTTTTTTTAGATTGTCCCATATTAAATGTTCCACCTAATGCTAAAACTGTTGCTAATTCCACAGGTAAACCAACATTTATAATTTTTTCTATAGTTGTTTTTACATCATATTTAACCTTTATAAATTCATAATCATATATTCCATTATATATATTTAAAATCATATATGTAGCTACTGGTTCTCCATCCTTTGTTCGTCCAACACTTCCTGGGTTTAAAATACTTTTGCCATTAATATGCTTTGCCATCATTAAATGCGTATGTCCATTAATTATAATATCTGCATCTATATTATCAGTAATTTCTTTTAATCTTTTAGAATCTATATTTGGTTTTACATATTCAAGTAAGTAATTTAATGGACTGCCATGTACGAGAAAAAGTTTTACACCTTCTATTTCTATTTCTTTTTTTAAAGGTAATGATTTTAAAAAATTTTTATTTTCTTTAGAGGTATTTTTTATTGTCCAATTAATTGATTCATCTCCTACTTCTGTTTCTCTACCAGTGTTATAAGCACATCCACAACTTTCTTTTTCATATCCTATTGCATCATCATAGTTTCCCATTATACTTTCTATTTTCTTTTCTTTTATAATGTCAATAACTTCATTGGGATTAGGTCCGTATCCCACTAAATCACCCAAACAATATATTTTATCAACTTCCTTTTTCTCGATATCTTCTAATACAGAATTCAAAGCTTCTATATTACTATGAATATCTGAAATAAATGCTATTTTTATAGTACCACCCTCTTTAATATTATTTTTATTATATACAGTTATTTTCTCAAAATCCTTTTACACTACAAATATGATTTTGTTAATTAATTATTTAAAT